>JAUIHJ010000649.1 GCA_030432015.1 bacterium | reverse complement strand
CCGACAGGCCGTTGTTCCGCAGTTGAATCTAACGGGCGGTGAAAAGCGAGCCGGTCCCGGATGGTCGCCGAATTGCATTCGGTCATTTCGCTCAATTCGCGTCCGCGGACTCAAGCACCTTTTCGTACTCGGCGATCAGCGGTCGGTAGGCGTGCGTGGCCAGGACCGCGATCAGGCCCCGGTCACTTGGATCGCGGGCGACATCCGAAAGTGTGTCCAACGCGTTATAGAGTGACTCGATCGCGGTCTCGAATTGTTCGATCGCGGTATCCAGGTCGCCTGCTTGGCGGGCAATCGCCGCCTCGCGCACGGCCTTCACACAACCCAGGTATTCCAGCACATATTCGCTCCGTTTGGCGTAATAGAAAAGCGTCTTTCGCCCGCGGGGGTGTGTCGCATCGTGACTGCGATACAGTTCAATCATTGCTTGGGTGTAATGCTCGGTCATCTCTTCCCACCAGGCGGGCAGCGGCTCCGCCCGATAGTGCTTCATCAGCATGCCCTCGACCGGGAATGCGAATCCCAGGTCATGCTCGTCAATCAGATTCGTGGCCGCTTCGATATGGCCAAAGCCGCGCCACAGCCGATCGGAGACGGCCGGCTTGCCGGAGATCGTGGTGAAGAGATCGTCATGTGCCGACCGTGCGGTGACGGTCTTGTCGAAGGCGGCACGCGATAGAAAGTGCACTGTGGGATCTTGTTCGGCCAGCAGCCAGTACCGCGTCGAGAATCCATCCCAGCCAAGCGCTCGCAGGCTGCTGACGAGTTCTTCGATGCTGCGCGTGGCGGACTGCGACAGCACACCCACGTTGTCATCGGCGAGGGTCAGAACCAGGCTGCTGGAAACGTTCTTGGCCGGAACTTTGGCCAACGTTTCACGGTTTTGTACGACACGGCGGGCCGTGTAGTCGATGAAATTCAGCGTCGCCGTCTGTGACGGGACGACGCGATCCAGCACCGTGTAAAGTTCCGGATCGATTTGAGTGATGATCCATTGCGGCGAGCGTTCTCCCGCGCGTGAGCGGATCTCGTCGATCAGATCATGGATCAGCGCCAGGCCTACGATATTCCCCTTTAGGGCGTTCTCGCCGCGCGCCCCAGAAGCGACCAATGTTCGTTTGGCTGCTGCTGCAATCAACGATTCCAGGGTGGCGTCTCCCAGGTCCTGCCGTGACTTCAACCGCATCCAGGCGGTATCCGCATGGGCGGTCCATTCCGGAAACTCGGGCAGCGTCAGGTAGACGGCATCCAGCTCGGGATAGGTTTGCAAATAGGCTTCGATCTGGCTGCGGGCCAGCTCGCGCAGAGCGGGATCATCGGGCGCGTTCTTGGAGCCGGGCCGGACGGTCAGGTTGTGCAGGCCGCGGGCCGGTTCAGCACCAGGCAGCGCCGCGGAAAATTCACGGGGGAATTCCAGCGGCGAGATGGAGATGCCGGCGGTCATTCCCCAATGATGCGAGCTGTCGATAATGCCACGGATCAAGGTTGTGCCGGCGGCGACGCGCTGCTGGTACGTCTCCGCGCCGACAAAATCCTGGTTCTGAAAAATCTCCGCGCCGCCAAACGCGGTCTTGCCGGGCGTTTCGCCATCGACGCGATACGTTTCACCGTACCATAACAGGCCGGTCTGCTTGGCGACGCCACCGAATTCAAAGTGCACAAACGGTTGCCATGGATAGACGGAAATCATCACCCGATTGAATTTCATCTTGGCCAATTGCGCGAGCAATCGCTGGTGGTCGGCCAGCGCCCACGATTCCGGGCCGATGGCAAAGTCGTTGACCGTCCGCCAGGTGCGGATCTTTAATGCGGGCTCGATCACGTCGTCGAAGCCGGCCAGTGTCAGTTTCGCCTGGTCGGGAAACACGTCCTCACGCAGCAGGTACCGAATCCCAAAGCGGTGCCCCAGTTCGTAGGCCGCCCACAGCGTTGCCACGGGACTGCCTCCGCCGACAATCAACTGCGGCGTCGTCGATTTCGGGACGCTCTTGAGCACCAGGCCTTGATCCGAAAGCGCGGGCCAGTCATCACCGACCGCCGCCTTCACGACCGGATTGGTGGTCGGGCTGCCGATCAAGACGATGTTCTCCGCGGTGGCTGGCGCCTCCGCAACAACCGTCACCTCCGCATCGAACAATTGCTTGAATTGGCCGGCCAGTTCGTTGGCCGCCAGTCGTTCCAGACGCGGTGCGTTCGGGTCGACGACGACATGCACCACCGGTTCGGCACACGTCTCGGCGGGCAGGTGCGCAAGGAGATAGCCAAGGGCCAGCAGGGACAAGATAACGGGGCGAGACAGGCGAACGGTCATAGCGTGGCATCCGCGAAAAAGTGAAAACGGGCGATCGACGACAACGACAAGCAGACTATTGCTTCTCGTTCGAGAAACAATAGAGCTTTGTCAGCGTCCGAACGAAGATGCGGCCGTCGGCGATGGCGGGCGTCGCGATACAACTTTCGCCCATGTCGTTCTTGGCCAGAATCTCCAGCTTGGGAGCGTCTTTGAGGACCACCACAAAACCGTTCTCGCCCATCACATAAATCTTGCCGTCGCCGGCGACGGGTGACGCATAGTAGTTGCCAAAGTTGCGAATCCGCTTCTTCTCCCAGAGAGTGTCGCCCGAATCGGCGGCGAAGCTGGCCGAGATGCCACCCTTCTTGACAAGGAAAAGACGCCCGGAGGAAACCAGCGGCGAGGAAATGTTGGAGGGCGCTTTGTTGTCGATGCTCCAGACGACGTTCGTCTTGGTGACGTCTCCCGTTCCGCCGCCGCGGATCGCTTGCACGATGTTACCACCGCCCACCATGTTGGTCGGCGCTTGAAACGCCGCGTCGATTTCATCGTCGATCAGAAATCCATCCCCGTTGGTGTCGCCGCGATCGAACTTGCTCCAGAACGCCTCGTCAAGTTCGGACTTGGCGAGCTTACCGTCCTGGTTGGTGTCCTTCCATTGGAGCAATGCATACTTCAGCACGCGCTCGGTATCGCCATAGCTTTGCAGCGAGACATAGACCAGGTCGTCCTTGACGGCTGGCGTGGTCATAATGGTTCGCAGCAGCGTATTGCACGTCCAACGTTCTTGGCCGTTTTCTGGATTGTAGCCCTTCAGCTTGCCAGACCCGGCAATGACGATATCTTCCTGAGCACCCGCGCGACAGATGACCGGCACTGCGTAGCCGGCCAGCATTTCCGGACGCGGGGTCTTCCACAGTTGTTCGCCTGTGTACTTGTCCACCGCCAGCAGGAAGGGAGCAAGATCATCGTCCTGGTTGAACAGGACCATGTTTTCGTAAACGATCGGCGAATGGGCCGCGCCCCATCCGAGGAGATACGTTGGCAGCGGAATCGGATGTTTCCAGAGTAGCTTGCCGTCGGTCGCGTCGAGGGCGAGCAGGCCGAGCGTGCTGAAGTAAACATAGACCCGTTGATCGTCGGCCGCCGGCGTTGACGACGCCTGAGTATTCGGGGACATGATGGCCGGCAGCGGGCCGGTATCGAACTCGCTGCGCCAAGCTTCCTTGCCGGTGGCCGCGTCCAGGCAGACGATGGCGAATGTTTGCGCGTCGCTCATCGTGGTCGTAAAGACGCGCCCGGACGCGACAATCGGACAGGCGATGCCGGTACCCAGGTCCGCCGACCAGAGAACGTTTTCGCTCTTGGAGAACGTGACGGGCAGATTTGTGCTGGTGGAGATGCCGGTCGCGTTGGGGCCGCGAAACTGGGGCCAGTCTTCACCCCTGGCTGTGGCCATGGTCGAGGTCAACAGGGTGACCAGTAGGCAAACCATCGAGAGTCGTGTCATGGTGTCGAATCCCTTGTTGCGAAGCGCGGGGCGGAAGCAGCCGATCGGCGAGGATTCAACCGTCGCGCCGCGAAGTGGATTTTCAGGTCGTGTAACGGTTGATGTCCCGTGGTAACGGCCTCACCATAGCGTGCACGAAGTTGGCAAGCAAGTTTCGTGACGCATGCTACGCGACCGTGGTGATTGTCACCGCGTTGAGGCCCTGATTCGGGAGGGGCGTTTGACGCGAGCCGATCTCACCATGCCCGGAGCGGCGCCGCTTGACGGAGCTTCCGCGCCGGAAAGGGCCGCTCACCGACCTCGCCATGAATTGGTCTGTTTGACTATACTATTCGACCAACCAGTGGTCGCTCGGCGGATGAAGCTTCCTCATGCATTGGGCAGCGGTGGCTTTGACGTTGGAGGTTTCATCAGACCCTTGTCCGCCACGACAGCAACTCGCCACGGAGCAATTGGATGAAGGATTCGTTCGACTATGACCAGCAGCGGACGCTGTTCGGTCACCCCACCGGGCTCTTTACGCTCTTCTTTGCCGAGATGTGGGAACGGTTCTCCTACTACGGGATGCGATCGTTGCTGGTCTTCTACATGTTGAAGGGGTTTCTTGGTTACGGCGACAGCCAGGCGTACGAGGTCTACGGTGCGTACACTTCTCTGGTGTACATGACACCGTTTTTTGGCGGCCTGATCGCCGACCGCATTCTGGGATCGCGCCTGGCGGTGGTGTGGGGCGGATTCCTGATGGCGGCGGGCCATGGGCTGATGGGGGTCGAGCATGAAATGGCGTTCTTCCCGGCACTCGCCATGATCATCGCCGGCAACGGCTTCTTCAAACCAAATATCTCCACCATGGTCGGTGCCCTCTATCCTGCCAGCGCGAAGGCGAAGCGGGATGGCGGATTCACTATTTTCTACATGGGTATTAACTTGGGGGCGGCGATGTCGCCCTTACTGTGCGGTTACATCGGCGAGACCTATGGATGGCATAAAGGGTTTGGGCTCGCGACCATCGGCATGTTGGCAGGCATCGCGGTGTTTGTTGCCCCGACGGTGATCGCACAGCTCCTGGTTGGCGTGGGTGC
>JAUIHJ010000648.1 GCA_030432015.1 bacterium | reverse complement strand
GGACTGTTGCATTTCTACAACCACCAAGACCGGTTACGATTTGGCGCGCAAGAAATACAGCGGCCATACGGTTTTCTATTGCCCCCTTGATTTCAGCTGGTCCGTTGCCGCCGCCATGCGACGCGTGCGGCCGACAATCCTCCTCCTGGCCGAACTCGAACTTTGGCCTAACCTGGTCGCCGCTGCCAGTCGCGCGGACGCGCGTGTCGCGATTGCCAACGGCCGGCTTAGCGAATCGAGCGCTCGTGGATATGGTCGCATCCGCTGGTTTGTACGCAGGCTCTTGCGCCGCGTCGACCTGATTGCCGTGCAGAATCAGGAATATGCCCAGCGATTCATCGAACTCGGCGCGGACCCGGCGTCGGTTTCGGTGACAGGGTCCATCAAATTTGATGGCGCAGAGACCGATCGCGGCAATCGAAAGTCGCGAGCCCTGGCGGCGCTCGCCGGCATTTCTACGCAAGACGTGGTCTTTCTGGCCGGTAGCACGCAGCAACCAGAAGAGTCGCTGGCCCTGGACACGTTTCTTCAGCTCCGCGACCGGCATCCCAGGCTCCGGCTGATCCTGATCCCGCGACACCCCAATCGGTTCGAAGAAGTTGCCCGCCTGCTCGACGGAGCGGAGGTGTCGTGGCAGCGACGCAGCGAACTGGGCACCCTGCCGGGAAAGGAAGCGAATTGGCCTCGGGAGGCGGCATCGACTGACGGGCCGTCACGCGCGAGTAGAATTCTCCTGGTCGACACGGTGGGCGAGTTGGGAGCGTGGTGGGGAACCGCACAGATCGCCTTTGTTGGTGGCAGCATGGGATCGCGGGGTGGACAAAACATGATTGAACCCGCGGCGTATGGTGCAGCCGTTTCGTTTGGCCCGCACACCAAGAACTTTCGCGACGTGGTGCGGCTAATGCAGGCCGTTGATGCGGCCACGGTCGTCTCAGATGGCGCCGCGTTGCAAGCGTTCGTCGAACGTTGCCTGGATGATGTGGCTTGGGCGACGCAAATGGGCAGTCGAGCTCGACGCTTGGTGCAGCAACAACTTGGGGCTACCGATCGTACGCTCGTGCTGCTGCAGAATTTGGCGATCGGCTCGCCGCGCGCTGACGGTGATGCCGAACCGATGCGGACGGGGCCAGGGGAGACTGCGGGTTGCTCGGCACAATCGACATCGCACGGGAGCGATGGGGCGGGGGTGGGTCGGAGAAGGTCAGCGTAACGCTCGGTCGGCATGACGCTCAACCGGCACGTCTCAGGCAATTTCGCTCAAATGCCCATCTGGCCGAGGGCATCGATGGTACGGCTGACGATTCCAAACAGGGTTGGATGCGATGCCTCGAATTGCTCCGCCGAATCACGAAGCTTGGTGATCAGGGACGACTCGCCCAAGTCCGCGTGCTGTTCCTTGTGCAACGCCGCTTCGATTTCGTCGACCGCGTCTTCCAAGACGGCCCGGGTCTGCTGATCGACGGTCTCCAACGACGCCAGTTCGGCCTGCAATTCTTTAATGGTTGCTTGTAGCTTGGCAATCCGCTGTGGCATGAGAGTGGCAGTCCTTTATGGTCGGCCCGTAACCTGATCCACGGTGGCGGAAGGCACGGCGTATTTGCCGGAAAGAAGTTCGGGTAAGACCGCGGTGATTTCATTGGCCGGAATTGCAAAACTGGCAACTCGACTGACGCGGGCAATGTTGATGCCGACGACGTGTCCGTCAATGTCGACCAGGGGGCCACCGCAGTCGCGTGGTCGAAGTACCGTATCATGTTGCAGGACACTAGGAAATCCGGCTCGACGTTTACTTAATGGCCCACCGAGGCTGTCCATGATTTCGGATTGGGCTTGGTTGCCCAGGTGCTCGCGGCTGCCCAGCGTCGCGGTGATGGTCGTCGGTTCACCGTTGCGTCGGATGGCCAGCGTGACCTGGTCGCCTGGTAAGTGCGACTGGATGGCGGTACTGACCTCATCGGGCGTGTTGACTTCGGTTGCTCCGACACGGACGACGATGTCACCGATCTGCACCCGAGCTCGCGAGGCGCTGCTGTCTCCGATGACGAACAACACACGCGCGCCGGCGCCGGTGGCCTGTAGCTGGATTCCCAGGACGGCCTGTGGCATGGCGCTGCGGCGCGGCAATGCACTGAGGATGCCGATGGCACGGGGATCGGCAGCACCGCCGGTGGTGGCCAGCCAGGCGCCAACCTGCGGCGCGTTGTCGTCCGCCGCCCATTTCACGGCGACCAGATTTGCGTTATCCAGTCTGAGCAGCGCCAGATCGTGGTCGCGCGAAAGCCCTACGATCTTGGCGGGCCATCGTTTACCGGTACGCACGGCACACGTGATGTCGCCGTCGAGTTCACTGGCTTTGGTCAGCACCAGGCCATCGGATCGGACGACCGTCCCCAGGGCGACTTGCGTTCCGTTGGAGAGCACGCGCACGGTGCTGTCGGTGGCGGAGCTGACGAGTTCTCGAAAAGCCGACCGCACGCTTTCATGGCTTCGCGAATTGATGCTCGGCGCATCGAACCGGCCGAGCCGACGCAGGAAACTGGCGGCTGGCTCGTCGCCGATGGTCGTGCGTGACCCGAGGGTTGGGTCAATCACCAGCAGGGCGATTACACATCCGCTCAAAACAAATCCGCGTTTCATATGGTATGGCCTCACCCTATCCGTTTGGTTGACTCGTTCGGATCAACGTCGCAGATCACCGATCTCTAATTCTACTCGCAACAGGGTGTCGCCGCGACGAATCAGCAGGCGAACCCGCGTCCCGGGTTGCTGGTTATTGACGAGTTCCTTCAATGTCGCGAAATCGGGGACCGCGCGGGCATTGAACTTTTCGATGGTGTCACCAGGCTGGATGCCACTGGCCGCCGCAGGTGAATCCGGCGTCACACCGGCAATTTTGGCCGTGGTTGCGTCTTTTTCGCCGCGAACGCCGATGTACGGCTGCACGTCCGGCGTATGCCCCCAGGCTTCGCCCGCGGCCAGCCGGCTCCAGTCGTCGCGGTAGGAATCGATCGGGACATGGAGATTGACATTCAGTGGGTTCCCGATCCGGCTGTGAATCCCGATCACGCGGCCATTCACGTCAAACAGCGGGCCACCAGAATCACCGCCAATCAACGTGCAATCGGTCGTGATCGCGGTATCACCCTTCAAGGAAAGCACTCTGCCCACGCGAAGGACCGGTTCTCGCCCCGGTTCGTAGCCGCCGGGATGTCCCGTTGCCAAACACCATTGACCGGGTGCTAATTCGGCCGAGGTTCCCAGTGGCGCGTGCGTCCACGGAACCCGGTTGCCCGATCGTTCTGCCGTGATCTTCACCATGCCGGCATCCAGCGTGCGGTGAATGCCGAGTGTCTCGCCGGGAACTTGTCGCCCGTCGTGCAAAATCAGGACGGCCTGCTCGCCCGGTTTACCGGCAACGTGTGCGGCCGTCAGTACATAGCCGTCCTCGTTGACAATCACACCGCTGCCATGTGCATGTCCGACGCGGACACCAACCGTGCAGGGAACGATTTTCTTGGTCACATTCTGAATCTGTCGTTGCATGGCTCGCAGGTCGGACACGCTCACCGGTGTCGCCCCGGCGAAGATGGCGTCGAGCGAGGCCGCGGGAATGTTGGCCGCGGAATTCTGCCGCGGGATGATCTTGCGCACCGTGACCTTGGGCGGCGCTAGCTTGGGTGGCGTGACTTCTGGCTGGGAGACCTGCGGCGCCACGATGCGTGGCGTCGCGGCCGGCGGGGAGACCGTTTGTCGCGGCGCGACTTCCTCGACGTTTGATGCTTCCGTGGCCCGTGCGGACATAACCGAGAGGCTGCCAGCCAATACGGAGATGATTCCATAAGTCAGCAACGTCCTGAGATGGTTTCTCTGCTTCGACCAACTCGTAACCATGGTGTTCCTCTTTGGTGCGCATCGACCCGGGATGTTGAACGCCAGAACAGGCTTCTCGAACGATCCCTGCATGATACTGTATATGGCAGCGATTTTCCCGCAGATTGTTGCGGGTGGGGGGATTTGACAAATGTCGGGATTACAACGATGGCAAAACTGATTCTTGGGTGTGGCTACGTTGGCCTTCGCGTGGCACGGCACTGGCTCCAGAAGGGCGAGCAGGTGTATGCCGTTACGCGGCGGGCCGAGCGAGCCGCGGAGTTGCAAGCGCTGGGGATCTCGCCGGTGCTTGGCGATGTGACGCAACGGTTAAACTTGCCGCCGATGGCCAAGGTCGACACGGTCCTGTACGCGATCGGGTTTGACCGCTCGACCGGACACACGATCGAAGAAGTGTATGTCGATGGATTTGCCCGCGCGTTGGACGCACTCCCTGCCGATGTGGGACCTGTCATTTATGTCAGTTCGACCGGCGTGTATGGCCATGGCGGGGGCGAATGGGTCGACGAGGATTCTCCTTGCCAACCGCAACGCACGGGTGGCAAAGCGGTGCTTGCCGCCGAGCAGGTGCTGGCCGGCCACGCCTTGGGCGCCCAGGCAATCGTGTTGAGGCTGGCTGGCATCTATGGACCGGGCCGCGTTCCCAGGTTGCCAGATGTTCAGCAGGGAAAGCCGCTGACGGCGGCCGCCGACGCCTTTCTCAATTTGATCCATGTGGATGACGCCGCAGCCGCAATCTTGGCGGCCGAAGCCTCCGCCGCGCCGCCGGTGCGATACGTCGTCAGCGACGGTTGCCCAGTTCGCCGCGCTGACTTCTACGGCGAGCTGGCGCGACAACTGGGGGTCGCGCCGCCGGAATTTGTCGCACCAGGTGACCCGACCCCGAGGACGCAGCGTGACCTGAGCTCAAAGCGAATTCGAAACGCCCGGATGACAGCAGACCTGTTGCCCAGCCTGCAATATCCAAGTTACCAGGAAGGGTTGGCGCACGTTG
>JAUIHJ010000647.1 GCA_030432015.1 bacterium | reverse complement strand
ACACCGATTCCCGACATGCCACTGTCGGCGATCGCACCCACGGAGTCAGAACTCTTCAGGCGATGCGCCCGGTATCTGCAAAATGAGTGGCAGCAGATGGATCCACTGGTCTCGGCGGTCAAACGCTATGCCCTGAACGACGACGGGTTGGAACGAGTTGTGATTGACGCCAACGTCTCCCCGTTGGTCGAGGAAAAGTACGGCTGGCTGCTGTCGGTGTTAGGGCCGCCAACGAACATTGAGGTGGCGACGAATCCTAACGACATCGTCACCCTTCAGGCCTCGCTGCGCGGCGGGTTGTTGGATGCAGGTGTTGTGCCGCACCACTTGTTTCTCGGGGTCCGCGACGCCGAACTGAACGTCCCACCACACCAGGGTGGTTTTTTTCAGACCCTCCAGTTGCTGCAATCAACCCCTGGATACCTCGGCGCCTGGCCGAAACTCGGGTTCTTGGACCTGCTGCCGATCCTCGCGGGACAGCCTGATGCTGCTGGTTTTTCGCCGCTGCCATTCGGGGCCTGGCGCTGGCAGGCGGGCGATTTTTCGGTTGTTTCCTTTGACCGCCCCCTGTTGGAAGAGGCGTCTCGCTACCTGCAGCCTGTTGAGACCGAAGACTTGGCGCAGGTGCGTGTTCGGATTGGCGACTTGGCAAACTCGCGACTCGCGGCAGGCCTGACCGAACTCAATTACCAGCGTTCCGAGCAGACGTCGCTGGGAAACCTGCATCTGCTCCAAACCATGTCGCAGCAATTTCAATTGCCTGCGGAGGATGCCAAGGCGGAGGCTGAAACCCTGCTCGATGCGGAACTCGTCTGCACGCTGGGTGGGGAATACGAGCTGGTCGATCAGATGGGACGCATGGTGTGGCTGTCGACCGCCGTCGATACCAACGCTGGTACGATTCCCACCGACTATCGGGCTCCCCTCTTGGAATGGTTTCGGGGCGCCAAGGTCGATGTGATCAAGCATGACGATCGGCTTGATCTGCATGCGGAAGTCGACATGCAACGTGAAAAGTCGGCGCCCGGGATCGTGCTGCCATCGTTTGACCTGTTCGGCCTGGGAAAGAAACCGGCGAAAGGCAATGCAGTGGACGACAAGCCGCTGGTGCCGGCCGCGCCGCCGGAACCACAACGCTAACCGAACGGCCGAGCCCGATTGCGCGGCGCACGCCGCGTCAGCGGGACCGGCAAAGGTATCGCCGACAGGTCGCTTCCCGATTGGATTCACTGGGCGGATTCACTGGGCGGCGTACGCTCGCATCTCTGCCAGTTCACGTTGGAACCCGCCGGAGAGAATCGGGAACCGGCACCACGTTTTGGGATCGAGGTTTTCGTCATCCAAATGGAACGAGGGAGCATACCGTTCGCGTTTCCATTGATTTCGGCTCCACAACTGAAAGAACCGTTCAATCCATTCGACCAACTGCGGCCGCGAGACATCGGGGTGCGAAACCTCGAACTGTTGCAGCACCTGCAGCGGCATCAGCTTGTCGCGGATCGCCGCGCGTTCGATCGCGTCGAGAATCTCATAGGGCATCAGGTCCCCTTCGTCGGTCTGTTCCGAAGCAGAAGGTCGGAGTTCCGCGGTCGGCGGCAATTTGCTGACGATCTGCAAGGCGGTCAAGGGGCCGGTCTCCTCCGGCCCGACCTCGCCCATCCAACGCAGCCAGGTGCGGAGAAACGCCTTGTCGATACCTGCAATGGGAGAAAGCCCTCCACACGTGTCTCCATCCATGGTCGCGTACCCGACGGCCGCTTCACTGCGATTGCTGGTCGAGAGGAGCAGGGCGTGTTTGAGATTTGCCAGCAGCCAGACGCCGGGTGCACGTGTCCGGGCTTGAATGTTTTGCAACGCCAGGTCGTCCGTCTCCCAGGCGAGTTCGTGGCCGGTGGCGGTCGACACCATCTGGATATAATTCTGAACGAGGTCGTCGACGTCAAACTCGAGAAACTCGGCTCCCAATCCCATTGCCACGCCGCGCGCCGCATCACGGGTCGTTTGTGAACTGTTTCGCGTGGCCTGATACACGCACGTCAGGATCTGACCGACCAGATCGTCCGGGGTGGGAACGTTGGCGGTTGCCGGCGCCGTGCCTGTCGGCCAACCGTCCGAGGGCAGGGGACGGCCGAGCTTTTCGAGCGTCGCGCGGATTCCCTGCTCGCGAATCGGGAGCCGCATGGCCAGCGCACAGAGGGTCGCGACTGCGGCGGAGTCCGCGCCGCCGCTGAGTGAAACGACAAACCCGCGCATGCGGCTCTTGCGGAGATAGTCGAACAGTCCCAACGCGACGCCCCGCGTGAATTCCTCTTCTTTAACGTGCGGCCCCGCTTCCCAGTCCGCAAGTTGGGAATGGTTGCGTGTTGTCGGCGCCACGGGATAGGCAAATGGGACCCGCACGATGTGATGGGGCGCGTCGGAAATTTGCGGGTCGTAGCTGGCGGTCCGGGCCCGATTCATGCGATTCGCTTCGACATCCACCGTGGCGGCCGTCACATGGAAATTAGCGAATCGAAAACGGGGGCCTTCGACGATCATCTTGCCGGCACTGGCAATCATCGCGCCGCCGTCGTAAAGTGCTCGGCCCGCTTCGTTGCCGAGCAGATTGGAATAAACGTAGGTCGCTGAAAAGGCCCGCGAACCCTCCAGGACGAAGCGTTGCCGGACGTCCTGCTTGCCAAAGGCGAAGTGGCTGGCGCTGGGGTTTAAGATGATGTCGACGCCTTGCTGCGCCAGCGCGGCGCCTGGCCGGTTGGCCACCCAAGCGTCCTCGCAGATTTCGAACCCGAACAGGATGCCGCCGACATCAATCAGATGATCGCCCAGCGGGTATGCAACATGATCGACTTCGAGCTCGGCATGTGCTTTGGCAGGCCATCGTTTGAACCAGCGCGGCTCGTAATGCAAGCCTTCGCCGGCCAGGTGTTGTTTGCCAACGAAACCAGCGATGCGGCCGTTAACGGCCAGGCAGGCGGTGTTGTAAAGGGCGCCTCGAAATTGCACCGGCAAACCGAACGAGACAATCATCCCTTCGGTGTCGGGAACGAGTTCGGCCAGTACACGCAGTGCCATCTTATGGACGCCGGCGGACAAAAATGCGTCTTCGCATCCGTAACCGGACAGGCATAGTTCAGGCAGGCAGAGCACGGTCACGTCTTGCGCCCGTGCGTCCGCGATCGCGTCGCGAATGTTTCGCTGATTGTTGTCCCAGTCCAGGGGTGTTTGATTCAGCACTCCGGCTGCGATCTTCACTAATTGCATGGAACCTCTTTCCGCGCCGAGTTCAACGGCCACTTCCCCCTGTGGCTTCCGCCATGGTCTTGAATTCCTGGGCCTGCCCGCTATTTCGGTGGAACGAACAGATGCTCTCCTCGACGCGCCGCCTGAATCGCCCGTTGCGTGTCCTGTTCGGCGCCCGGGTCCCCTTGAGCCTTGAGCCACGTATCCAGGGCGTCTGACAGCCGTCGCTTGGTGTCGGCCGTCGCTGGGTCGTCGATCAGGTTGGTCATTTCATAGGGATCCTGGGCCGTGTGATAAAGCTGTTCGGCGGGGCGTCGCATGTAGCGTTTGACGAGTTGATACGTCTGCTGGTCGGTCCACGCTTCACGGACCCAGGTCGCCCAGTAAGGATTATTGAGGCTGCCGTTGCCCGCCAGGCCCATGAGATGCTTTTCAATGTAGATCTCTTCGGGGAGGAGGTTGCGAATGTAACGGTAGTTGCCATCGGTGACCGTGCGAATGGGGTAAGCCGGTCCTTCTGGGATGTTGTTGTGAACGCCAAAGACCAGCGGACGATGGTCCGACTGTTGGCCCCGTAAGTGGGGCAGAAAACTGCGTCCGTCGAGCGACTCTGGAAGGACTTCCACACCGGCCGCCTCCATGATGGTCGGAAGCACGTCGGCATATTGGACCATCGCATCGGTGCGAACACCGGCTGCAATGTGTTGTGGCCAGCGAGCGACCAGGGCGGTGTGCAGGCCGGTGTCCCAGTTCGTCCATTTACAGCCAGGAAACTGTGAGCCCTGTTCCGATGTAAACAGCACCAGCGTTTCGTCAGCCCGCCCCGTCTCGTCCAGGGCCTTCAGAATCTCACCCACCTGACCGTCCATGTAGGTGATTTCGGCCAGGTAATGCGAATAGTCTTCGCGGGTCCGCGGCGTGTCGGCCAGATTCGGCGGCAGTTTCAGTTTGGCAGGTGGATACTGCGAGGCGTCACCCATGACCCACGGAACATGCGGCTCGACGAGTGCCACCACCAGGCAGAAAGGCTGGCGATCGTCGGACATGAATTCCCGGATTGCCTCGACCTCGTGCGGGCGGGTTGGATTTCGCACGCAGCTCGATTCAAAGCCGTCAAGTTTTTGAAAAGGGAATGCCCGGGCCGGTTTGACATGGAC
The DNA here is from genome assembly GCA_030432015.1 of bacterium. GTDB lineage: Bacteria > Planctomycetota > Planctomycetia > Pirellulales > Pirellulaceae > ARS98. The sequence continues at coordinate 492 of JAUIHJ010000647.1, read as the reverse complement.
TTTGCCGGCGAGCCCCACGCGATACCCCAGACCCTCGAGGTGGTGCGGCATGCTGCGGGTTGCCGGGCGGCACGCCGAATGATTCCAGGCGCATCCGTTGGTCATCGGAAACTGCCCAGTGTATAGCTCGGCGCGACACGGCTGGCACATCGCTTCACTCAAATAGGCACGGTTGAACGTGAGGCCCTGGGAGGCGAGCCGATCAATGTTCGGCGTCCGTGCATTCTGTCCGCCGTAGAGCGGCAGGTCGTTGTATGTACAATCATCGGCCATGATGATCAAAACGTTGGGCGGGCTCGCCGCGCCCGCCTGCGGCACCGCAAGCAGACAGATTGCGAATAGGATGGCGATGGTCGAAATCAGCGGAGGAACGCCGCACGTCATGACAGGGAGCAAGCAAGCGATTCGTTGGGGCATGGATTGACCTCGGCAGGCCTGGGGTAGATGCTGGATTCCGGTGGAACGGTTGCAAAATCACAAGATGTTGACTCG
>JAUIHJ010000006.1 GCA_030432015.1 bacterium | reverse complement strand
GCACCGGGGTCATGCAGGCAAACCAAATTATCTGAGCTACCGCGACCGCCAAAAGGCCGGGATAAAGAGCACCAGGATGGCGAACATTTCGAGTCGCCCGACCATCATCAGCCATACAAACAAGATCTTGGAAAGGGTGCTGAAGTGCCCATAATTCTGCGTCGCGCCCACGGTGCCTAGTCCCGGGCCGATGTTGTTCAGGGTCGCAGCGACGCCGCTGGCGCTATCGATCAGCTTATGTTCCGCATTTGGCCCCCAGGTTGAATCTGGCTCGACGGTAACAACAAACATCCAACTGAAAACGAAAATGACCAGGATCAGCGAGAAATAGACCAGAATGTTCTTCCGGAGATCGGGGTCATCCACGGTCTTGCCGCCTAACCGCAAGGGCCGCACGACAGTTGGATGAAATGCCTGCTCGATTTCCAAACGCAGGATCTTCAGAAAGAGCACATGGCGAATCACCTTGAGTCCACCGCCGGTGCTGCCTGCGCAACCACCGACGAACATTAGCAGGAATAACAGGCCGCGTCCGAAGCTGTTCCAGCGATCGAAATCATGGGTGCCGTAGCCCGTTGTGGTGATGACGGAGACGACTTGAAAAAGGCCGAAGCGTGTCCCATTCTGAACCTGCTCACCGATGGTGTCGCCGGAAAAATCATTGTGATAGACGCCGAACGCGATCACCAGCACCGACGACAAGATGATCACGGCCATGTAAATTCGCCATTCGACGTCAGCGAACAATCTGCCAGCCTTGCGGAGGATGAGAAAGTAGAGCAGGGTGAAATTGGTTCCAGCCAAGATCATGAAGACGACGACGGTGTAGTCGATCAGCGCGCTATCAAAATGTCCCAGGCTCTTGTTCCAAGTGCTGAATCCACCCGTCGCCAAGGTGCCAAACGCGTGGCAGATGGCATCAAACCAACTGAGTCCCTGCGCTTTGAGGATAAAGGTGAGCAGCGCATTGAGGGCGCAATAGATCGCGGCAAAAAGCCAGGCGGTATGTTGCATTCGCGCCTGCATACCCTCTTTGCTCGGCCCGGGCATTTCATTTCGCATTAGCGCCTTGCCGGCGGATCCCTGACCCAGAATTGCCACAAACAATACGATAATCCCAAGGCCGCCGAGAAAGTGGGTACTGCTGCGCCAGAATAGCAGGCAATGGGGGACCAGGACGGGGTCTTCCAGATCCGAAATGACCGTGGCTCCGGTCGTGCTGAAACCAGATTGCGATTCAAACAGTGCATCGACAAAACCCATCTTTACCCAGCGTATACGGTAGTGGGCATCACGTTCGTCGGGCTGCGCCGCGCGGTCTGGAAACAGCAACGCCTTGCTTAAATCGCGGTCGCGGTTGGCCAGCCCCATCAGAATTTCATGCGGGTCTTCGACGTCGACCGCTTCGCGTAGTTCGTGCGGCGAATACCCCTTCGCGCCAACGTCGAGGAGCGCCGCCAACGTCGTGCGTTCGTCTTGGGACAGGTTTGATTTTGTTTGCCAATGACGGTGCACCAGGGCTTCAAAATCGTAGACCTGCCATGTGGTCGCATCGATCGTCTGACGGATCGCCGGACTCCGGTAGGTGCCGCGCATCCAGAACGGCAAGGCCCCCAGCAGGGTCGCCAGGATCCAGCTCAGCCCCACCACCGCCATCGCTTCCTTACGGTAGAGACGCCCCTTCTGGCCGCGGCCCAACCACAGGAACAGGCCGCCCAGTGCAAAGCTCACGAGAATCGTGACGAGCAATGCCATGAACCCGCGTGTTTCGAAGGACGCGCTGGCGGGCATTTCGCCGCGATGGCCGAGCAGCGGGTGGGCCCATGGCAAGCTGAAGACCATGGTGCCCCCGATGAGCATTGCGACCACGCCCAACAAGCGGGATACCAACCTTAGATTCATCGCTTACCTGCCGTTGACGCAAAACTGTTCCAAGGTGGTCTCGAAGACCGCGTCTTCGATCAGTGCGACGACGACATCACCCGCTTGTAAACGGTCGTCGGCGCCGGCGACCTTGACGAAATCTTCTCGCATCACGGCTGCGATCAGGCAGTGCTCGGGCAAATGGAGGTTCGCCAGTACATGCTCGGTCGCCCGGGCACCGGGCAGCACTTCGATCTCGTAGACACCCACGCCGCCGCCGAGCAGCGTGGAGCGGGAGATCACCGGGCCGGTGTTCAAGAAACCGAGAATCTGACGCGCGAGAACATCGCGGGGACTGACAGCCACGTCGATCCCCAGCTTGCCGACGACATTGGCGTAATCGGGGCGCCCGACGACCGCCATGACGTGCTCGGCGCCGATGTCGCGGGCTTCGACGCCCGCCATGATGTTGTTTTCGTCGTCACCTGTGCAGGCAATGAAGAAGTCCGCCGAGCCCACGCGTTCCTCTTCCAGAATGGCGCGGCGCGTGGCATCCGCTTGGACGACGGTCGACTTGACCAGATGCGTGGCAAGAAACTCACTCCGCTCGACCGACTGTTCCATCAAGACAATCGAAAAGCGATCCCCCTGGAGGCTGCGGGCCAGGTGGTATCCCGTTTCGCCACCTCCCGCAATGACCACGCTATGGCGGCGCCCCGGCTTCTTTTGGAGCGTTCCCTTCACGTCATCCACATCCTGGCGGTTGCCGATCAGCGTGATCCGGTCGTTTAATTCGATCACGTCCCCCGCGCCGGCAATCCACATCCGGCCATCTCGATAGATCGAGCCGATGCGAACCGTGTTCGGCAGCCCGAGATTTTTCAAGGGCACGCCGATCGCCTTGGTCGGCTCCTCCATCACGACTTCCAAGACTTCCAGTTCGCCCCGGGCGAAATGTTCCAATACGACCGAGCCGGGGTTGCGAATCCCTCGCGCCAATTCCATCGCCGTGAGATGCTCCAAACTAAGCAGGCGATCGATGCCGAAATGGCGCTGGTAGTCGAAGGTGCTGACATCGTGAAACACGGGGCCGTAAATTCGGGCGATCGAGCGGCGCGCCCCCATCGCCTTGGCCATGCTGGCCGCGACGATATTGACTTCGTCATCGCCGGTCACCGCCAGGCACAGGTCAGCGCCGATCACATCTGACTGAAACAGCACCGAAGACTGCGAAGCCGAACCGGTCACCACGCGTACGTCCAACTCGTTATTGATCAACCGGCAATGGCTGGCGTTGTTATCGACAACGGTCACACTGTGGCGATGTCGGCAAAGCAGATCGGCGATCCACGTGCCCACCGTACCACCACCTAGGACAACAATTCTCATAGATCGTGACCTGCCGCGTCTGAAGCCGTTGGCGGTTCGGACGGGGCAGACTTTCCTTTGGTGTTCAATCGGTCTTCTGGGATTCGCAGGTCGTCCAGGACCTTCCCGCCGATGACGGTTTCTTCAATAATCCGAGGAACATCGGCGGGTGTTACGTTGCCGTACCAGATTTGTTGGGGGTAAATGACAACCGTGGGGCCCTGTTCACATTGATCCAGACAGCCCGCCTTGTTGGCTCGCACCAGCGGCCCCAGCCCGCGTTTTTTGACTTCCGCTTTGAAGAGATTGCGGAGTTCTTCGGAGCCGGCCACGTCACAGCAGCCACGCGAACTCGCGGCCGCGCGTTGATTGCAGCAGATAAAGATGTGATGAGTGAATTCTGGCATAGGATGGCGGTACAAAGTTGATCTGGCCGGCGCCTGCGAAACAATGGTCGAGGCTCTTAGACGAACCAAGAGACCGCCCACAGAATGACAAAAATCGTGGCCATGAATCCAACGATCCAAGAAGCCGCCCGCACCGCATTGTTCAAAATCGGTCCCATCGATTCATGGCGCGTGGCGCCGTACACCAGGCTGATCGAGACGATCAAGGGAACTGCGTACCAGAGTTGATTCATGCGTCTGACTGACTTGAAATAAGAAGCTGAATGACGTGGCGCTTCCGGCACTGCTTACCCATCCTCGGGCGGCGGCTTATCGGTATCCGAATCGTCCTTGCCCACCACGATCACAGGCCCTGCGTAGGCATCATAAATCGCCAGCACGTTGAGTAGCCCGGCGATCATCGTGTACAGGGTGCCCATCTCAAAAAATGTGTGATATCGCAGATGCAGCTTCGAAAGGTCGTCGGAGACCCCCGAGTCTTCGCTGATTTCCAGCGGTGGCGCCATGAAGCCGTTCCACCAGGGCTTGCCGTTCTGCTTGACCTGGCGACTCTGCACCAGTGCCGGTAGCGCCGGTGCTCCGACACCCAGTTGGCAAATGTATTGCCAGCGTTTGTCAGCCGGACGCCACGAAGCGTAAACCACGTGCCCGCTTCCTAGCGTCAAACCGAAAAAGTAGATCCCCAGCACGCAAACCATGAATAGCGTGCCTTTGGCATACCGCCGTTGATACATATGCCCGGCTCCTGGCCAAATCCAGGCCCACAGTGCCGCGACCGTAGGATTCCGCAAATCGACTTCAATCTGCTCAGCGGATGGGGAAGCCGGTTCGCTATCCTGCACCATCGAGACGGACTCCACTTAAGTTTCGGGGGAAACCGCATATTCTAGTCAACCCTGGTCGACTGACCAGATCACCTTCCTGTAAGGCTGGGCAATTCCCTAATCCCTGGCTGCAAAACGGGACGCCGCTGGGCGAACGCACCCGGTCGCACCGGGACGGTCCGTAGGCTCACAGCGCCTGGTTATTCGCCGGCCCTGTGAAAATCTTGTAACTGGAGGTATGCAAACGACTTTCCCCTTGAATCGGACGGCCGCGGTGACCCCTGGGATCCGGCGTGGCCGAGCCTGTGGATCACAGTTGTCTGGACGTTAAAACGGCCCGAGACTTCCGCCCCTGAGCTGCCGCTGGGGAACCCGTATGTGACGGAAAAAGGGGCGAGGTTGTCCCCTCTCTGGGGTGTGTCAGATATCTGTTGCCACGAAGGCACCATAGTTGGTACGCTTCCGCACCCTATTTCTCGGCGGATAACCGCGGATGTCGCAAGTGGGCGCACGCGGCGAGCACCGGAACGAAACGTTACTCAAGGACGAGCAACGGCGAGGCAGTTATGAAATGCAAATCATCGGCGGCGCGCGTCGCCATTTTTTCCTGGGCCACGACTTGTCTAATCCTGGCCTTTGGCACAGCGAATTCCTCGGCAGAGGAGGCGTCCTGGATTTGGTCGCCCCTCCATGACACGGGTCATGTCCCCCACGGTTCCTGCCATTTCCGCAAACGAATTGACCTGGTTCGCCCGGACCGCGGGCAGGTAACGATCGTGGCCGATGATGCCTATGACTTGTACGTCAATGGACGTCGCGTCGGTCACGGCGAGTCGACCGAGCAGCTCATCGAATACGATATCTCGAGATATTTGATCCGCGGTAAGAACGTGGTCGGTGTGCGAGTCACCAATCTCCGGGGCACCACGGCTGCCCTGGCGGCCCGCGTCGTGATTCGCGAGGAGGACGACGAGTGGGAAACGTACTCGACAGACAGTTCGTGGCGTACGAGTTTGAGCCCCTTACCGTTTTGGAACAGCATCCTCTACAACGACAATCGCTGGGACGAAGCGCAAGTATTCGGCGAGTTGGGGCGGACGGCGCCTTGGGATGTGCGTGAGAATCTTTCCGAAGAAGACGAGTCCGCGCCGTTAGCGGACGTGCGACGGTTCAAGGTGGACAAGGAGTTCGAAGTCCAGCAGATCCTCGATCACGAAGACACGGGTTCGTTGATCGCCATGGCCTTCAACGAGTTTGGCCATATCCTCGCGTCACGCGACGGTGGTCCACTGCTCCTGATCTACGACAGCGACGACGATGATCGTGTGGACGCGGTTCGCGAGTACTGTGACAAGGTCAAGTCCTGCCAGGGAATTCTGCCCCTCAACGGCAAGGTCTACGTGACGGCGGATGGCCCTGATGGGAATGCCTTGTACGCGCTCTCGGACAACGACCGCGATGGGAAGCTGGAGGACGTGAAGACGATCCTGAAGTTTGGGAAATCGGGTGAGCACAGTGCCCACGGCCTGGTCCTCGGTTCCGACGGATTGATCTACGTTGTCGTGGGGAACAACGCGATGCCTCAGCTTGACTCGGCAGAGGATAGTCCGTACCGCGGCTATTATGAAGGCGATCTATTGCCGCGCTACGAGGACCCAGGCGGACATGCCCGCAACGTTCCGGCGCCGGGCGGCGTTGTCCTTCGCACCGATATCGAGGGGAAGCATACCGAAGTTGTCGCGGGCGGTTTACGCAACGCCTATGATCTCACCTTCAATCGTGAAGGCGAGTTGCTGGTGCACGATAGTGATATGGAATCGGACCTTGGCACGACGTGGTATCGGCCGACGCAGGTGTATCATGTGACGCCGGGCGCGGAGTTCGGCTGGCGGGGCGGTTGGTCGAAATGGCCCGACTACTTCGTCGATTCCCTGCCTGGAATTCTGGACACGGGCCGCGGTTCTCCGACGGGCGCGACCTGCTACGACCACTTCGCGTTCCCCACCCGGTATCAGGGCGCCCTGTTTCTTGGCGATTGGTCGGAAGGTCGAATTCTGGCCGTGACAACGAAGCGTGACGGTGCCTCGTACACCGCGACCAGCGAAGTCTTTCTGCAAGGACATCCGCTGAATATTACCGATCTTTCGGTCGGTCCCGACGGCGCGCTGTACTTCGTTACCGGCGGCCGCGGCAGCAATGGCGGCATCTATCGTGTGAAATGGAAAGGGGAGGTTCCCGAATCGGTCCGCAATCTGGGTGAAGGAATCAGCCAAGCCATCCGCCAGCCACAGGTCGATTCCGCCTGGGCACGTCAAGAAATCGCGGCGGTCAGAACATCGCTCGGCGACACCTGGCGGGGACAACTCCGGGGAGTCGCCAGAAGTACCGCCAACCCCTGGTATTATCGCACGCGGGCGCTGACGTTAATGCAGCTCTTTGGCCCGGCACCGGATGCCAGCCTGCTCGAAACGCTGTCACGTGACGAAAATGAAATTGTCCGGGGAAAGGCGGTCGAGCTTATGGGGTTGTTCCCCAGCGAAGAGACCCGCACACGGTTGGTCGAATTGCTGGATGATCCGGACCGCATCGTGCGGCGCCGTGCTTGCGAGGCCCTGGTGCGAGCCAAACAGGAGACGTCGTTGGAGGCAATCTTGGACCTCCTGGCGTCGGATGACCGATTCGAAGCCTGGGCAGCCCGGCGGTTACTGGAACGTTTGCCGGTCGAACAATGGCGGGACGAGATCCTCGAATCGAATGACCATCGCGTCTTCATTCAGGGGAGCCTGGCCCTCATGATCGCACAACCAAGCGCTGAAAACGCCGCCGACGTGATCGACCGCTTCAATCTGCTGACGCGCGAGTTCGTGACGGACCGCAACTTTGTGGACATGCTACGCCTCGTGCAGGTCTCCCTGCATTTGGGCGATCTGGCCGCGGAGGATGTTCCCGCGCTGAGTACCACGCTGGGCCCGGAATTCCCTTCCGGCAACGAACAAATGAACCGCGAACTGATCCGCCTGCTGGCGTTCATGCAGGTGACCGAACCCATGGATCGCTACCTCGAATTTCTCTCGTCAAACAATGCCAAAGTCGAGCGGTTGCATGTCGCCATGTACCTGCGGTTCCTCAAGCAAGGCTGGCCCGAAGGGCAACGGCTGAAGCTGATTGAGTTCTTCGAACAGGCCAGTACCTGGGACGGTGGCGGGAGCTATAAGCTTTATCTCGCGAATATTGAAAGGGATTTTGCCAAGCTCCTGTCGACGGCCGAAGCGCGCACGGTCCTGACCGACGGCAAAGACCATCCGAACGCGGCCTTGGGCGCCCTGTACGCGATCTCCGAGCACGCGGACGAAGACTGGGTGCCGTTGTTGAAGACGCTTGACAGCCAGTTGAAGGACAGCCCGGCGGAAGCTTCCGGGCAAGTCAGAACGGGCATCCTCGCGGTGCTGGCCCAGACGGAATCGGACGAGGCGACCGAATTTTTGCGCCACGTTTGGGAAACGGAGCCGGAACGACGCCTCGTCGCCACGTTGGGACTGGCCCAGGATCCCGATACCAATTGGGAATACCTGGTCCGTGCCATGGCGAGTATTGAGGGCGGTGCCGCGCGGGAAGTCCTCATCAAGCTGGCAGAAGTCGACGCAGCTCCCCGAGAGCCCGAGTACTTCCGGCAAGTCATTTTGCAGGGCCTCAAGTTGAAAGAAAACGGTGCCGAGCAGGCGAATTTCTTACTCCGGCACTGGACGGGCCAGACTTTGGTCGCGCAAGACACGCCCTGGGAAAAGGAATTGAAACAGTGGCAGCAATGGTTCCGCGAAGAGAATCCAGATCGTCCACCGGCGGTATTGCCGGTCGAACATGCCGACAGCAAATGGAAGATGCACGACTTGCTCCATCACCTTACCAGCGAAGAAGGGGGGCGCGGATCGGCCGCCCAAGGTGCCTTGATCTTCGAGAAAGCGCAGTGCATCAAATGCCATAAGTCCGGCAATCGTGGCGAGTCAATGGGACCCGATTTGTCGACGGTGGGCCAGCGGTTCATGAAGAAGCAGTTGCTCGAGTCGCTCCTTTATCCCTCGCACGTCATCTCTGACCAATACGCATCAAAGACGGTGGTGACCAATGGCGGCCGCACCTACAGCGGCATTGTCGCCGGTGGCGGTCAGGACGAGATAGTCGTCTTGCAGGCAACCGGTGAAAAGGTCAGGATCGACAAGGACGATGTTGACGAGATCCTACCCAGTCAAAAGTCCTCCATGCCTGACGGCCTGCTGGACCCACTGACGCTGGAAGAGATCTCCGATCTATTCGCCTACCTGGGGGTGATCCCGGCGGCGAGCATCGCGCGGCGCAACGACGAGACGATCACCCAGTAGCAGGTAGATGATGGCGAAGTCGATGAAGTATTGGCTGCTGAAAACCGAGCCCACGTCCTACTCCATCGATGATCTGGCGGCCGAGCCGAAGCAGTCGACGCATTGGGATGGCGTACGCAATTATCAGGCGCGCAACACCCTCCGCGACGACATGAAGCTGGGCGACCGCGTGCTTGTCTATCACTCCAATGCCAATCCGCCAGGCGTGGCGGGTGTGGCTGTCGTCACGCAGGAAGGGTACCCGGATTTCACCGCTTGGGACCCTGACAACAAGCATTACGATCCCAAGTCGTCGCAAGCGAACCCGCGCTGGTTCATGGTCGATATTCGCCTGGAACTGGTCTTCGACGAGGTGATTGGTTTGCCGGACCTGCGACAGTGCAAGGGACTTCAGGGCATGGAGTTGCTCCGCAAGGGATCGCGCTTGTCCGTGCAGCCTGTACGGAAGAAGGAATTTGACATTATTCTCAAGTTGGCCGGCGTGGCTGGCAAATGAGGCCGCTGGCTGCAGTTGGTGCTACCGTTGCGCAAACGTTCGGGCTTGGGCCATAATTGCCACGCCGACCTGCTCGCTCCAGCGCTGGAGCGCCGCGGCAAAGATGGGGCCAGGGCAGTTGCTGCCGATCGCATGTCCATTCAATGAACGGACCGGCAGCAGGCAGGGCGACGTGCTGCTGAGAATCGCCTCGTCCGCCGAGAGCACGTCGTCCACGGTGACCTCGCGATGGATGAAGGGAATGCGGGCCTCTTCCGCCAGTGACCGCAACATGGCCACGCTGACACCCGGCAAGATCTTTTCGCGGGGCGGAGAGACGAGCCCTTCATCATGTCGATAGATGACCAGATTTGCGGTGGATGCTTCGTTCACAAAACCATTGGCGTCAAGCAGCAGGGCCCGCGCGGCGCGGTCGTTGCGGCGCGCGTGAAGGTCCGCCAGATAATAGTGCATTCGACTGCGGCACTTCAGCTCCGTTGGCCAGCAGTTCGCAGAGACTTGCTGGACATCGGTAACTTCGAGCGGTTGTCCATGATCGTAAAGGTCGACCCACTGATGAAACGGAATCGGGTAGGTGTGCATCCCGATGGTGGGACCGTGCGCACCCTGTGGCGCCATCGGCGCATAGGGACCCGGTGTGACAAAGAGTGCCAGCGCCAAGTCGTCACCCGTTGCCAGCAAGGCATGGTTCCGGGCCGCCAACTCGCTCGCCCACTGCCCCAATCGGTCCAGCGAAACTTGATCTTCCAGCCCAACCAGCGTTAGCGAATTCTGCAGCCGTGCCAAATGTTGTTCGGGACGAAACAACACTCCGTGAAACGTCCGCATTTGCTCGCTTACCGTAACGCCTTGCATGAATCCGGTATCATAGACCGGGATCGTCAATTCTGATTGCGGGATGAATTCGCCGTTTCGCAAGGCAACAGGTTCGTTCATTCGTGCAACTCGAATCACATCCGCAGGGGTAGGTGGCGTCTGAATCTCCATTGTGACGCGAGCGGCGCGAATCGGAAAGACGGCTCGTCGCCGGCACCGGGCAATGGAAGAACGTTCCTGATCACTCGGGGCGATCGACGAAGCGGCAACCAACGATCATGTTCTCCCGCGACGACGCGCGAGTCAGTTTGCCGATCATGGAACGCGCACCGATGCCGGCACGATTTTGCGGTTAATCCCTGCATTCGGTCGTGCGGCCTGTAAATTTCGCGTCGCCTCACGCCGAATTGGTTGTTTTGCGACCGACATTTCCTAACAATGGAGACGGCCTTTGGTGGCGGCGACCAGCTTCCCGACGTCAAACCTTCAACGTGAAAAACAGAGGAGCAACGGACGATGACGGAGCCGCCCGATGGCGTCTTAGCCAGCTATTATCGATGCCGACGCGAAGGCGGATTCATCGACACCTTTTACGAGGTCTTTCTGTCGAAGTCGCCTGCGGTCGCGGCCAAGTTCGAGCAAACGGACTTTAAGATTCAGAAGTTGATGCTGCGGCAATCGCTCCTGGAAATGCTCTGTTTCGACCGTGGCCTCGCTGGCACGAGCGAAGAGATTGCCCGGCTGGCCGCTCGCCATCGCGAGTTGGAGATTTCAGAGGAAATGTACGGCATGTGGTTGGACTCGTTGTGCACCGCAGTTGAGCGGCATGACCCGGAGTATTGCGCTGAACTTGAGCAGTTGTGGCGGCGCGCCATGCTCAAGTCGATTGCAGAAATGGTCGCGGCCAGCACCTGAAAATCGGCCCGCTCTGGCATGAAAGGATGCGGGACGTCAAGACGAACGTGTCACCGAATCGATCGCGCCGCCGCTGGGTCGCACCAGTTTGACCCTGGACTCGGGCCAGGATACTTCCACACTGCGGCACATCATTCCGGCGCATCTCGCGTCAACAGGTGTTGCTGGATGCCATCGATGACTTCGGCGGACGAAAAAAACACCGATTCGCTATGCGTTTTTCCAACCGAGCAGCAGACATCCCGTTCCTCGATGCGCGCTTCAAGATCGTCGCTCAAGCCCCAGGATCCACGGTAGCCGAGCGCCACGGGGCGTCCTCGTTTTTCGATGAACCGATACCGCTTGAGCACCGGATCACACGAGTTGAACAGCAGCAGCAGGCGATCCGCGAATTGCCAGAATCCTTCGTGAAAGCCGCCGGATGACAACCAGTGGTTGTGCAGTGCGGCAGCAACCAGGACGACTTGGATTGGTCGCCGATCACCGGCAACGATGTCCGGCGCCGCGCAGGCCAATCGGCCGCCGCTCAAGACGTGCATCGCGCCCGTCACGACGCGCGCGCCGTAGCTGAAGCCGATCAAGTTGACCGATGTTTCGGGATCGATTTGAGCGAGGAACCAACCCAAGTAATGACCTTCGGTATTGGTGCGCGCCGCCTTGTACCGCACGTCACGAACCTGACCGTGAATCCGATCGCTCGGCCACGACCAGATGATCAGCCGCATCGGGGGCGCTGCGGGGTCACGCTGCAAGACTCCGAATGCTTGCCAGGCCCTTGAGATGGCCTCGTCGTCACTGACACGATTGCCATGCACATACACGACCGTCAGTCGCGGTTCGCTGGAGAGTAGGGTATCGACTCCTGCGGGAATCCATTCGCCGGACGTGGAAAACCGGGATACGTCCAAGTCCAACGTCGACTCGCCCTTCCCCGCCAGGCAGTCCAGGTGACGCGTGCTGATCAGCCAGGCGTCATCATCACGAAGTGAATGATAATCAACGTCACTCAGCTTCTGATCGCTGGGGGCGAGGCCAAGCGTGTTCTGAGGAAAGTCTTTCTGGCCAACGGCGGGTCGTTTGTCTGCCGTAGGGAGACGAATGTCAACCGCCGCAGTGTTGGCTGTCGCGTTTTCCGCGTCCGCGCGGCTCACGCGAACGGAGAATGGCACCATTGTCGTCAGGATCAGCGCCGCGGCGAGGCGACGAAGGGGAGCTGTCGTTCGCATTATTCTCTTTACAAATCGTACAAACGTGGAAGGGCCGGCCATGTTGCCAAAAAACATCGCCTCGAAAAGAAACGTAGCATTCAAACAACACAGGGCGTGTTGAAAAAACGAAAAGCGCATGAAGAAAAAAAGCAGCCGTTGCGTTTGCACAACATTCAACGCGATGTAGAGTTTCCTGACCCACGGAAGGGAATCGATCCAAAACAACTTCCCGTGGACAGAGTGGAGATTATCCGATGAAGAAAATCATGTTCCTCGCGATCGTGACGGTCGCAGCCGTGTCGAGTGGGTGTTCGCAGTGCGGTCCGCGCACGTCGTGGTTTCGCGGAGACGCCTGTAGCGAATGCGCGACCTACAAGACCACGCCCAGTTATGACGGTTACACCAGCGGTGTGGTTAATGGCTACAGCAGCGGCGTTTCGGTACCCGAATTGCCGGCACTGCCTGGCCCGGCGCCCACTAACTAGCGATCTTTTCTGCGCCCGCGTTCGATGTGCGGATTACTATGGAATGTAGCAGCAGACGCCGCATACTTGATCCCATGAGAATTCCCGCTGGCCTCATTGCGGAGCGGGCGCACCCAGGAGTCCAATGTCGTGAAGATCGCCTGCTTGAAATTGGTTGTTGTACTTTTCCTGGCGTCGGCCGCGGATGCCCAACCACGCGATGACTTCGGAGCTGCCTTTGGTGAGGCGACCAAGTCGGACGATGCGGCGAGCACCACCGTGGTTCAACGTTGGCGAATCGGCGTTTCGGTGACGGCGGCCAATGCGCACTGTGGCGGAATCTTCGCCACCGTCCCGGTGCCGACCGACTGGCCGGAACAGTCGGTGAAGATCCTAGACGAACTCAATGATATTTCGCCGCAGGTCGCGCGACATGAGTTTCGCACGCTCAGCAGCGGCGTAAAGCAATGGCTGGTGAGTATTCCGACGTTAACTTCCGGCGACGAAGCACATGCCTTCATGACGTTCGAGGTCACGAAACGCACCGTGCTCCCACCGACCGATGTCGCGGAGCTTCAGATTCCCCCACGTGCTCCGCGCGCGCTGCGAGATTTTCTCGGAAAGAGTCCCTATATCGAAACGACCGACGCACGCATCAAGAAGGTTGCCCGCGACGTGGCACGCGGCAAGGAGGGTGCGTGGGAGAAAGTCGAAGCGATCTATGACTGGGTGCGCGAAAACGTCGAATACAAGGACGGACCGATCAAGGGAGCCGCCGCCGCCCTCAAAGATGGAAGTGGTGACTGCGAAGAACTCACCTCACTGTTTGTCGCGATGTGCCGCGTGAATCGGATTCCCGCCCGTACGGTCTGGATCCAAGGACATTGTTATCCGGAATTCTATCTCCTGGACGGGCAGGACGAGGGGCACTGGTATCCCTGTCAGGCGGCGGGAACGCGTAACTTTGGAGGCATGTTTGATAAGCGGCTCATCCTGCAGAAGGGCGACAAGTTCCGGGTCCCCGAAAAGAAGACCGAGCAACGGTATGTGGCAGAGTTTCTCTCGGCAAAGTCGGTGCGAGGAAGCGGGGGACCACAAGTGAAGTTCGTCCGCGAATTGGTGCTCGACGATCGACCGGTCGCGCAGATTCGCTAAGTCGCGACGATGTTACGCCTGCGATGCGGTCCCGTTTTGGCGTTGGATGCTCTGTTGCCGGAGTTGCGACTGGAGCGCCCGCTTTTCAGCAACCCACTGCTGCCGTGACGTCGCGAGTTGTTCGGCTTCACGTTCCAAATCCGATTCTCGCTTGACCAATCGAGCGGCTTGCTCTTCGATCTGCGTCTCGCGTCGCTGGATCCAGGCCTGAAGCTTGTCCTGCTGCTCGCGCAATTGACGGCTGCGCAGTTCCAGGCGTTGCCCGAGTTCCTGCAGTTCGCTCTTGCGTTCTGCCAATTCCTCCCGGTCCATTCGGAATTGATCTGCGAGCCTGAGACGCAGCCGACTCAACCTTTGCGTGACGTGGGCGGCAGGTGTTGACCTGGAGACTTCGGTCCACAATTCCTCGACCACGATTCGCATCTCCAATGCTTCGCGAAATGTTGCCAAGGCCTCTTGCTTGGCATTCTCAGCGGCCGCTTCCCGACAATCGAGCTCGGCGCTCCGTGCCGCATGGCGCTGACTCGTCGCGTGATACTGCGATTCGAGCTGCTGTTCTCGGTCGGCCAACTGTTGCCGCGCTGCGTTCAGGTCGGCACGTGCGACTTCGTGCTGGCGCTCGAATTCCAGGCGATCGCCCTTCAATTCTTCGGCGTACTGGGTCAGCAATGCCTCGCCCTCTGCCAATTGCTGCTGGTGGTAGGCCCGATCTCGCTCGATGTGCTGGCGTTGCTGTTCAAACGCTTGCTCGAGCTCTTGCTCGCGTTGGTCGCGGTGCTGCTGTTGGGCGGCGGCAAGGGCGTGTTCGTTGGCGGCAAGTTCGTGGTTCTGTGACTCGAGGTCTGCGATACGCTGCTGGAGTCCTGCTTCTGTCTCGCGGAATTCGTGTTCTTGTTCGCGGACCACGAGTCGCGACGTTCTGAGGTCGCATTCGAGCTGAGCGATGCGGGCGTTTAGCTGAGATTCGCGCCCGTCGACTTCGCGTTGCCGGTCCTGGAGGTAGTTGGCCAGTTGTCCAGCTTGCGCCTGCAGTTGAGCGCCGGCTTGTTGTGCGGATCGACCTGCTGCTGCCAGCGCGAGGTCACCGTGCGCCGGCTCGGGCCTCGTGAGCGTGCTGCGCGGCGCAGCGTGGGCAGCGTCGATCCGAGTCACAAGCCGCTTGGCGGGGCCATCGTCGCGGCACTTCTCGGCAGACATGGTCTCGACTCCATCAAACCTTCCAGCCCCTATTTGGAGGTGGATCCAGGCGAACCAGTCGACACAACCGGCAAAAACTGCCCAGTTCCCTTGATCGGCATGCCAGGCCTGGAAATTGAAATAAAAGTAGTCCGGGCAATCACGCAAATCGTTCCGCCAGAGTCTCTTAAATGACGGGAACCTGGGGCGGACGCAAGCTTGACGCTTGAACCTGGGGACGGCTCGTGCAAAAATCCAGGGATGCATCCCGGTTCCTACGTAGGACAACCGGTGAACTATTCCTTGCGGAGCGGGGTTGTTGATGAAAGTTGTGCCATTGGGCGACAAAGTGGTCGTCAAGCGTTTACAAGCGGAAGAGCGAACCCGCGGCGGGATCTTGCTGCCGGACTCCGCCCAGGCAAAGCCCCAGCAGGGGCGCGTTCTTTCTGTTGGTGACGGTCGACAGTTGGCGGACGGTAGCCGCACCAAGCCCCAAATTACCGAAGGCGATCGGATTCTATTCTCGAATTACGCAGGAACCGAAGTCGTCGTTGACGACGATGAATTACTCGTCATGAGCGAGGACGACATCTTGGCGGTCCTGGTTTGACGTCGCGTTGGACCGTGTGTTTAGAAGACAGGCGAAAGACAGGAGTGATTGTGGTGAACCTAACATGTGGCCGGATTGTGATCGCCTTGGCGAGTTTCGGCGTCGTAACGGCTTTCCTCCAGCCGAGCGCCGCAGCCGATCGTCCGTTTTCTCCGGAAACCAGGAGAGCGTATGAGCAAACGGTTACCAAGGGCTTGGCGTACCTCGCAACCAAGGGCCGCGCGACCGATGGATCTTACAGTTCCTTCGCCGGGCCCGGCCTGACCGCCTTGGTCACCACGACCTTCTTGCGACATGGTCGCTCGGCCGATGACCCGATGGTGGCTGAGAGTCTCGCTTACCTCAAGCAGTTCGTGCAAGCCGACGGCGGCATTTATCAAACCGGCTCGCTTTATCGTAACTACGAGACGTGTTTGGCCATCATGTGTTTTCAAGAGGCGAACAAAGACGGCCGCTACCAGTCGTTGATTCAGCAGGCCGACGCCTTTGTGAAGGGCATCCAGTGGGATGAGACGGAAGGGCACGACCCTTCGTCATTAGCCTATGGCGGCTCGGGATACGGAAAACACAAGCGGCCCGACCTGTCGAACACAAGTTTCTTGATCGACGCCTTGCGAGCTGCCGGGAACGACGCCGACAGCGAGGCCGTGCAACGCGCTTTGACGTTTGTTTCGCGCTGTCAGAATCTGGAAACCGAACACAACGAGACTGCATTCGCCGCCAAAAACCCCGACGGGGGTTTTTACTACACCATTGCCGCGGGCGGATCCAGCCAGGCCGGGTCGACGGCTACGGGTGGCCTGCGGAGCTATGGCTCGATGACGTACGCAGGCTTGAAGAGCATGATCTTCGCCGGCGTTGGACCCGATGATCCTCGCGTCAAGGCTGCCACGACCTGGATCGGAAAGAACTACACGCTCCAATCGAATCCAGGGCTCGCCGATGCCGGACTCTTTTATTATTTCCATACCTTTGCCAAGGCGCTGCACGCCACCGGCCGAGACACGGTGACCGATGCCGTAGGGACGGAACATGACTGGCGCTCGGAATTGATCCACGAGCTCGCGCGGCGCCAGCAGCCGGACGGTTCCTGGTTGAACAAGAATGACCGTTGGCTCGAAGGGGACGCCAACCTTGTGTCGGCCTACGCGTTGCTCGCGCTGTCGTATTGCCGACCTGGTTCGTGATCAGACGCGTTGTCCAAGCCGTTCGGCCAAACGCTGTAACGCGCGGCTGGTGTCGCCGATCGCCAGATGCACCTGAATCAGGCTGGGTCCACGGCGATCGTTCCAGGCGGCCTGAAACGCGGCGTCCAATTCGCCTTCGGTGCGAACTTCGTAACCGGTGCCCCCACCCAGCACCTCCGGTAATCGAGCATACTGCCAGGGCTGAATCTCATTGTATTGCCAATCGCCTGGGTGCAGGATACGTTCGGTGCCGTAGCCGCGGTTGTCCAACACGATGACGACGGGCGCAAACCCGTGGCGGACGATGGTCGAGAGTTCCATGCCGGTCATCTGAAACGCACCATCCCCACAGATGGCGACGACGCGGTCGGCGGGTCGCGCCGCTTGTGCGCCGAGTGCCGCCGGAACAGCGAATCCCATCGAAGTGTAATAGGCGGCGCTGATAAAGTCGGTGCGATCGTGCGTTGTCAACTCGGTTGCCGCAAACAATGCGTCGCCGGTGTCCGCGATGACAATCGTTGCGTCGTCGATCTGTTCGTTCAGGCGCGCCATCAAGCGGGTGATCGTGATCGGCCTTTCCGCCTCGACAACGAAGGGCCCGCCGCTGGGATCCGAGGTTTCGCAAGCGTGCAGGTCAGCGGGGATCGTGCGCTGCCTCGGCACCGGATTACGGGCGGCGAGTTCCTCGATGAAGTCGCCCAGTTGCACATCGTGGTAATGGTGGTGGTGAATTCGAAGTTGTTCGCTGGTGGCATAAATACACTTGGCCGGATCGAGGTTGGCCGTGTAAATTCCCAGGTTCAGATCGGTCATGAAGGTGCCTAGCAGCAATAGACAATCACTCGCTTCGACGAACTGGGTAACCGCTTCGCGCCCCATCGCTCCCTCATAGAGTCCAAGATACAGAGGGTGCGTTTCTCGGATCACGCTCTTTCCCAAGATGGTCGCGGCGATCGGGATGCCTGCTTGCTCAGCCAGGCTCAGCAACTGGTCTTGAAGCCCGAATCGGTGAACCTCAACGCCGGCAACGATGACCGGCTGGCGACTGTTGGAAATCAAGCGGGCGGCTTCATCGGCCGCTTCACGGAGAGCACTGGCATCACTCTGGCAGGGCGGGCGCTGATACGCACGCGTCGTGAGCGGCACGACGTTGACCATGTCGCGAGGCAGTTCGATGAAGACCGGCCGCTTGAATCGGGCTGCGGCGTCGAGCACTCGATCGATGTCGCGGAATGCCGTTTGGGGGTCGGTTAATTCGGTGCCGGCGACGCAAATCTTTTCGAAGACTTCTGCCTGGGTGCGAAAATCGCGCACTTTGTGGTGCAACAAGGGGTTGTTGACCCGTTCACCAAGTCCTGGGGCGCCTGCAATGACCACCACGGGCGACTTTTCCGCGTACGCCCCAGCTACCGAATTACAAACGCTCAGACCACCGACGCAGTACGTCACGCAGACGGCGCCCATCCCATTAAGTCTGGCATAGGCGTCCGCCGCGAAACCGGCACAGTCCTCGCGTGTGCAGCCAATCACACGGATCGGGCTCTGCTCTAACATTCCGTAAAACGACAGGACGTAGTCGCCGGGAATCCCAAACACATCGCGCACGCCGTAATCACGCAAGCGGTGAATCAAGTATTCGCCGATCGACTTCCGATCGGCGGATGGGGGTGATGCGTTTGGCGTCTGGCGATCGTACTCTGCACGCGAAGCATGGCGAGCCATGGGCGAACCTCCTGCCAAGGAAACAACGGTGGCGCCGACTTACATCGTGATTTTCGCCTGCCGGGATCAACCTCGGCCGACTCGAGAATCATATGCCCGGACGGTTGCCGAGGCTACTCCGAGCGACGCTGGCGGAGCAACAAAGCCCAGCCGCCAAGGAAGATGGAGACGCAGGAGAAAACGATCAGGCCGCGTGACACGCTGGGAGCCAGCGTGACAACTCCGCCTGGACCGGGGCCAAAGAGAAATGCCCCCAACGACAGCACGCTTCCCCAGGCCAAGACGGCCAACATGACGCCACGTAACAACCGTCGTCGATCTGCTTGTTCCTGGTTCATGGCGAATTGCCAGAGCGGCTTTCCGGCTGTTCGGGCGAGGACAATTTCTGGAGTTTGGAAAACTCGTCCAACGTGACCGTCGTCAGTTCGCCATCGTCCCGTTTGAGCAGGATGGTGTCGCTAAACACCTTGTCGTCGAAGTTGCGGTTGTAATGGAGGCTGTGCCGCTTCCGCTCGATATTGACCACCGTGCCGACGGTGCGGCTGCTCCAACGACGAAACCCGACCTTGACCTCGTGTTCAACTTCAACTCGGTCACCAGGCTGCAGCGAATGAAAGACATCCAATGTCTGTGCATGAACCATGGCCGTCTCGCTCACTTTGGAAATTTTCTGTCTCTGGTTTTCAACGTGACGCGCTGAGCCGGACCGATCGAGTCGGATGTCAACGCTTGCGGGCGTCTAGACTTCCTTCGAGTCGATCCAGGACATCAAGCTGCGGAGTCGCCGACCGACGTCTTCGATCTGCAGCGATCGGTCACGACGTCGAATGGCTTTAAAGGCGGGTGCACCGGCGCGGTTTTCCAGAATCCATTCGCGTGCGAACTGGCCATTCTGGATCTCGGTCAAGATCTTTTTCATTTCCTTCCGCGTGTCGTCGTTGATGATCCGCGGGCCGCGCGAATAGTCACCGTACTCGGCCGTGTTGGAGACGCTGTAACGCATGTAGCTGAGGCCGCCCTGGTAGAACAGGTCGACGATCAACTTCAATTCATGAAGACACTCGAAGTAGGCCATTTCTGGCTGATACCCGGCGTCCACCAGCGTCTCAAAGGCGGCTTTCACAAGCTCGCTGACGCCGCCGCAGAGGACGACTTGTTCACCAAACAGGTCCGTTTCGGTTTCTTCGGCGATCGTGGTTTCAATCACGCCGCCACGTGTCCCACCAATGCCTTTGGCGTAGGCCAATCCAAGCTGTTTGGTTTCTTCGGAAGCACCTTCGCCCACCGCGATCAGGCTCGGCACGCCGCCACCTTTTTCGAACTCGCTGCGCACCAGATGTCCTGGCCCCTTGGGGGCAACCAACAGCGTGTCGACGCCGCGTGGTGCTTCCACCTGGCCAAAATGCAGGTTGAAGCCGTGCGAACACATCAGAATGTTGCCTTCGGACAAGTGCTCCAGAATGTGCTTCTTGAAGATGTCGCCCTGCACTTCGTCGGGCAGCAGGATGTTGATCAAGTCGCCACGCTTGGTCGCTTCGTCGATCGGCAGCGGCTCGAAACCATGCGAAATCGCCAGATCGTAATTCTCGCCGCCGGGTCGCTGGCCAACAATCACGTTGCAGCCACTGTCGCGGAGGTTTTGCGCCTGAGCATGTCCCTGAGAACCGTATCCCAAAATCGCGACGGTCTTGTTCTTTAGCAGTGACAGATCAGCATCGTTGTCGTAATAAATCGTGGCGGCCATGGTGTGTCGTAAACTCCTGAGTCAATTTCGTGTTGTGCTGGTTTGTGATTCACTCTTGTGCTCGACAAAACTCGCGGCCGTGCTCGGCAATCAAGTCTTGATCGGCGCTGTCTGGACTGAGTGGTTTGTCTCGAATGTTTGGCTGCCTTGCACACTTACTACGATTGGTGGCAGGCTGCTTCCCGCAGTGCCTTCCGGTTGCGCTTGGCCGTGATTCCCTAGCAACTACTTCTTGCCTGTTAGTTCGGGTACGGCACTGGATTCCGGCACGCCACGACCGCGGACCATGGCGATGCGTCCCGTTCTGACAAGCTCGGCAATCTCGTAGGGCCGCATGCTTTCAATGAACGCTTCGATTTTGGACTCGCGACCGGAGATTTCGATCATCATTTCATCCGGCCCCACATCCACGATCTGGCCGCGGAAAATGTCGACCAGTTCGCGGACTTCACTCCGCTTGCGGCCCGGAGCCGCTTTCACGCGGAGCAGCATCAAGTCGCGTTCGACGTGGTCGTGCGAGCTAACATCAACGACCTTGACCACCGTGACGATCTTTTCAAGTTGCTTGCGCACCTGTTCCAGCACGCGGTCATCGCCGACGACGACAAACGTCATCCGCGACAAGTCGGGATCCTCCGTCTCGCCAACGGCCAGCGAATCAATGTTGTAGCCCCTGGATGCAAGCATGCCGGAGATATGCGCAAGCACACCTGGAACGTTTTGCACGACGGCGGACAACACGTGACGCATCTACGTAACTCCAATTGGCAAAAGGGGAAACCGCCATGATAATCGCGCAAGGCGACCGATACAAGGGGCGGAAAGGCAGGCCCGAAAACGTCGATTTCCGTGATAAGGGGGCGGCGCGTCCGTGGCGATTGTCGCGCGAGGTGTGACCGGGGCGGTTGCCTGACAGGAGGCTCCGCCACGCGATCCGTTCAGGCCCAGACTTTCCACCACGGTTTCGGCGGGGGGGGCGGCTTGGCGCCAAACTGTTTGCCCGTCGGTCCGATGGCGCCGGTCATCTTGGTCCGCTGCATTTGGGCGCCGCCGAGTCGTGCCTCTTTGAGGTTCGCGTCGGTCAGATCGGCGCCGGTAAGATTGGCACCGGTGAGATCCGCGCCGCGCAAGTCGGCTTTATTCATCTTGGCGTCGTTAAGATTGCTGCGAAGGTCCGTCATCGACAGATCCGCGCCGCTGAGGTTGGCCCCTGTAAAATCGCAATTCTGTAGCTTCGAATAGCGGAGATTTGCGTCCGTCAGGTCGGCTTCGCAAAACGTGGCGTTATGGCATTCCGCGTCGGTCAGATTGGCTTTCACCAGGTTGGCGCCGTCGACCAAGGCCTCGGTCAGCAAGGCGCTCTGAAGATTTGCCTTGGCAAGGTTGGCACGCGTCAAATCGGCACCTCGCAAATCGGCCCGTTGGAGATCCAGGCCGGCCAAATCCGCCTCGACCAGATTGGCCCCTGCGAGCCGCGCGCCATCCAATTTCGCTTTGGCCAACGAATCGGCTTCGGTCGAAAAGAGAACGTTGCCATTGTCCTTGTGCTTGATCTCAATCATGCGTCACCGGAAGTCGAGAAAAGAATCAGCCTTAAGTCGTTTGGCTTCAACGCATTGAACTAGGCCCCAGTTTACCACAGATCAGATCGGTCGCAATGTTCCCTCCCACGCAGAGGGGCAAAATGCCCTGACGATCGTACGGGGGTCATGGTATAAACGAATGACCCACTGAGGCTTACGTCTCACGTTGCGGCTCGAGCCAATCGGTAGGATCTTTGCATGTCGTTTCGGATAGATTTAGCTACATTTCGCGGGCCGATGGACCTGTTGCTCTACTTGGTTCGAAAGCATGAGATCGAAGTCGCCGACATTCCGATCGCCTTGATTGCCGAACAATTTCTGGCCCATCTGGAAATCCTCGAACAGCTCGATGTCGATGATGTGGGCGACTTTGTGGAGATGGCCAGCACTCTGCTGGAGACCAAATCGCGGATGGTGTTGCCCCGCGTCGACGAGGAAGTCGGGGAAGTTGAAGACCCTCGCGATGAACTCGTCCAGCGGCTCTTGGAGTACAAGAAGTATAAGGACGCCGCCAGCTTGCTCGAGGAGCAGGGCCGAGAATGGCAGTCCCGATTTGCTCGTTTGGCCGACGACCTTCCGCCACGGCGGGTTGATTTGGGGACTCAGCCCATCCAGGAGATCGAACTCTGGGACGTCGTCAGCGCGATGGGGCGAATCATGCGCGACGGTCAGAAGAACTTACCGTCCAACATTGTCTACGATGACACGCCCATCCACGTCTACATGCAACGCATTCACGCCGACCTGGTCTCAGCCGGTGAGGCTCGAATGTCCGATCTGTTGAAGATTGGCATGCATAAGACCGCGATGATCGGAGTGTTCCTGGCGATCCTGGAGTTGACCCGGCATCACGGTGTACGAACCGAGCAGCAGCATTTGCACGGCGAGATCCTGATTCTGCCCAGTGACAACTTTCGCCCCGAAGCGGATTTTTCCAACGTCGACAACTATGGCGCCAAGACGCCCCCGACCGACGATGCCGTGGCGGCGGACGAGCAAGCGGAATCAACGGGCACTTCAAATGGTTAACAACGCTCCGGTGCGGACACTGGCCCACGATCGATTCACCGTCGAAGGCTATTCGCGCGCCGCCGTACAAACGTATTGGCGGATCCCGGAGCTGAAGATCGGCTTTGACCTGGGCGCTCAGCCTTGGGACTTCATGGGGACGAGCACCTGGTTCGTTTCGCATGGCCACCTCGATCACCTGGCGGCATTGCCCGTTTACGTCGCCCGGCGGCGGATGATGAAGATGGATCCCCCGACGATCTATCTGCCCGAGCATACCGTTGAGCACGTAGATCGAATTCTCCAATGCTATCGCAAGCTGGATCGCGGGCGTCTGCCGTGCGAGCTCGTCGGTATCAAACCGGGGGATGAAATTGACGTGTCTCGTGAACTGGTTGTCACTGTTTCGGCCACCACGCACACGGTCCCGGCGCTCGGATTTGTCGTGTGGGACCGTCGCAATAAACTCAAACCCGAATTCGCCGACTTGCCGGGAGAAAAGATTCGCGACCTGCGGCTGTCCGGTCAGGAAATCACATCCGAAGTGCGGATCCCGCTGCTGGCTTACCTGGGCGATTCTTCGCCACCTGGGCTGGATCAATGCGCCGCAATGTATGACGCGAAGGTGCTCATTGCCGAGATGACCTTTGTGGCACCCGATCATCGCAAGGACAAGATTCATAAACACGGCCATATGCATCTCGACGACTTTGTCGCGCGGCAAGACCGATTCAACAACGACGTCATCATCGCGTCCCACTTCAGCACGCGGTACCACAACCGCCAGATTCGTGAGTTTGTCGAGCGGGCACTCCCTGGCATGCTGGACGGCCGGTTGCATCTCTGGCTGTGAGCCTGCCCTGCCGAAGGTCTCGGGCCATGTTGATTGGTGCGTTAAGGACGGTTTTCCGTCAGCCGCGCCACGCATTTTCACGGTTTTTCCCGGATGTTTTTTATCTCGCGGAATCGGGCCCTTTTTCACTTTCCGTCCGATCGGCGGCTACGTATCGTTTCACCAGTTCCGTCCCAACTGTTGTTGTTGACTCGATGCAACGAGAAAGGTGAAACCATGAAATTTGCAACCATGTTCGTCGCGGTGTGCACCCTCCTGACCGTCGGGTTAGGCGAGGCGCAATCGCAATGCCAGCGGGGAGGGCAGCGGGGTGGTCAGGGGGGTGCGAGGGCACAAGCCAGTTTCGCGCAAACAGGAGCCAATGCGCAAGGCGGCTTTCGTCAAGCAGGGTGCCGCCAGGGAGTCGCGCAGCAATTCCAGACCGCTGCGCTGCAACCGCAGCTTGCCCAACAGCTTTTCGCCCAGCAGCAATTGATCATGCAAATGAAATTGGATCGCATCCGCCAGGATCAACAACGACAAGCGCGGCAACGCGCCGGGGCGGAGTCGCGGCGCAACGACATCGTGGCCAAACGCGAACAGACCCGGCAAGAGAATCTGGCGCGTCGGGCGATCGAGTCGCGACGAACGGATGGACAGAATCGCCCGACCGAGTTTGTCGCTTTGCGGAAGCCTTCGTAATCGACTGCTGCCGGAGGTCTTGCTTCCAGCAAGTTGCTTCGCCGTCCAACTAATCCGCGTAGACCAATTTCGCTGCGGGAACTTTCGCGGCGATCTTGCGAAACGCTTCCAGCATCTGCGCCTCCATGTCGGCGACCGTCGAGCCGCCCGGAACGTCGACCCAGATACCGTTGCCCGCGAAGGCAATTGCCCTCATCAAACCTCGATCGGCACCCGCACCAACACTCATTGTGTGAACGGTTACGCCGCCGCGAATTGCTTCGGCGGCTTCCCAGAAGGCGTATTGTTTCTTACTGCTGCTGGTTGTGTAGTCCGGGGAACCATCGCCGTCGTAGTCGGTCCACTGGGACCAGTCCCAGCCGGCCGGCATCCGGAAGTCGCTGGGCCCCTGATTGGTTTGGCCGTCCGTCATCACGATCATGGTCGGTCTCGCACCGAAACGCGCTTGGCCATGGTCGGCTGGGTTGGAGGGGTTGCCGATCAGTAGTTGTCGAGCGTCGCGGATCCCGTAGCCCATCCCGGTCCAGCCATCGTAGTGGCCCGCCTGCTTGTGCCGCTGAATTGTGTCGATATCGCTGTAGACCCCCGTGATTGGATCGTTCGCCACATTGACGTAGGCGTCCCCGTCATTTAATTCAAGTTCGATTTTGGAATAGCCGCCGTAACTGACGAGTCCGACTTCGTCACCGAAATTCAGCTCGCCGAGAAAATCCAGAAACAGCGAAGCACCTTCTTTGACGGCATGGAAAGGGTAGTGGGGGGTCCGCCATAAGTCCTCCGACTGATCACTCTTGAAGCGATTGTCCTGCAGGTAGTTCATCAACGTGCGATATCCGTATCGCTTTCGATATGGGCCTTTAAGGTTGCGGACATAATCGATGTATCCGTACCACAAGTTTCGACTTGTCTTATAGCTTGGGCGCTTGCGGGGCAGGCCGTTGCTGGACCGGCCGGCTTGCGGGAAGGGATACTTGGGCAGACCGTTGACCTGATCGTTCAGTTCGAGATAGCTGTAGATCGTCGCCGTGTTGTTACTGCTGATGTATTTACCGCGGCGTGAGTTCAACTCGCCGTATCCCTCGGCAGGAAATTTGGATTCGCTGGTCCCGGGCCATGTCGGGTTTTCTTCGACGAGCCGATTCCAGATGAGATCCAGGGAGGCTTCCACGTTGGCCTGTCCCAGCGTGGAGAACGAGCGGATCGACGAGTCGTCATTCATCGACGACGAGAAGTCGAGGACCAGCACAATATCGCGTGCTTCGACAAACGCTGCCGCGGAGGTCGTGATCGGGACGGATTCCTGCCCCACGGCCCAACCGAACGATAGCTTGACTTCACCGGTGGCTTGCGCCGTATCCGGATTGTCCCGCCGGGCGGTCACTTTCACCACGTTGAACGGTTCTGTTCCCCAATCGATGGGCCACGTCCCCGTGGCTGCATTGAAAGTTCGTTTCCCAAATATCACATCCGCCTGGGGGTCGATGGTGACGCCGTTGGCGGCCGCGACTCGGAACGCCATCGCCCGGGCGTTGGCCACCGCGATCGAATTGGCATCGACGGTCGCATCGCCGCCCGTTTCGCCCGCCTCCATGACCGCCCCGGAAATCTCCTGTGAGGCAGCCAACGACGCGGCGTCGACGGCGTTCTGCATGTTGGTGCGGGCCAGTGAAATGAGTCCGGTATCGACGGCAAACGCGACGAACGCGAAAACGGCCACCAGCAAGACGGCAGCCAAGACCGTGATGATACCTCGTTGGGATCGGTCACCGGATCGCTTGCGGCGGATGGACCATGCGGCCGTGTGTCGACGTTTCATGGCAGTGCTCCTCGGCACCGAGTGAAAAACAACATCGTCGTGTTACCGCCAAACCACGGCCCGCGCATTGCGGAAGATGACTTTGGCGCTCAGCGTCAAGTCGCCTCGCGACGAACCGCCGAGTCCACTGACGGCGGAATAGGGTAGTTCGATACGCAGCTCGAATAGCTGCAGGTCGTTGTGCGGATCATCCAGATCAAAGTAGGTCGTGGAGTCCTCGGCAGCGACGATATGAACGACGGCCTGGTCGCCTTGCAGTCCGTTGGAGGTGAGAAAGTTGCGGATGTCGGTTGTGATCTTTGCGTTGGTTGGTTGTTTTTCGTCCAGCATCCCGGTGCGATCCATGGATGCCAGCCGCGCTCCCTCGCGGGCCGCGTTCGCCATCTCGTTTTGAGCGTTAAAAAGTGTACTGGCTTCGGCGACTCCCATCACAATGGCGAGGAACACTGGTGCGACGATCGCGAATTCGACGCAAGCCATCCCTCGCCGGCGGGCTGTCGATCTGCTGCGGCGTGCCTGTCGAGTTGGTCTCCGTCGTCGCTGTGAAGGTGTCATGGCGGTTCCCCTTGTCTTGACCTTACTCGTGACGCATGAACGACTGGCCGTGAAACTTCACGCCGGCGAGAATCGAAAACGGTGCCAGTGCGATATCGTTGTACGCAACCGAGGCACGCACCAGAAATAACTGTCGGTGTTCCGCTTCGGCCAATTCAATGTCTGGCAAGGCGGCGAAGTCGGAATCCGATGTCGGCAGCGTATCACCGTCGTCGTAGACGGTGGCGCTCTTCACGACGACCGTCAGCTTGTTCGTGTCGATCGCCGCCGCCATGATCTGATGGACACGGGCTCGAACAGTCGCCGTGTCGATCCCTTCGGTTGCTCCCTGCCGGGCGGCGACACGGCAGGCGGTTCTGAGCATGTTATGCACCATCTGCAGCCGGCCATACTCAACCAGGCCGAAGACAAAGGCCAGGAATACAGGCAACACGAAGGCAACTTCGACGATCGTCGTCCCTGATCGCTTGGTGCGACGCGCATTACGCGACGTGAATGTCGTCATCACTCGACCCTCAGGCGACCTATGCGAACCGGTGTCGCGGAAGAACTTCCGCGTGGCGGGTCCGCATAAGCTGGCTAACGATTTGTTGTGATTCTCTTCAGCAGCCTGGCGATCTCATCGACGGATGAGACCCATGGCTTTGCGCCCCGATCTCACGAACGGTTTGCCATTTTCGAAAAACGCTGCCTGAGCTTCACGGAATGTGCTAGATGTGCATTAAAACAAATAGGTCACAAATGACAGGAAGTCAAACCGCCGGAACCTGTAACCGCGCCTGATTGATGAGCAACCAAGGCTTGTCGGTCCGGTTGCCAGGCTGACGTCTGCCGCCGCGTCGCGGATCAATTCGCCTGGCTGCTGCGCTCCGCCCACACCCAGGACACGGCGATATAGGCGACACAGACCAGAAGCGCGCCACGGACAATACCGAACAGGAAGCCAAGGCCATCGGCCGATCCCTGAAGCGCATCGTTCAGGATACGCAGGATCTGCTCGTAGTTCGTGTTCCGTGCGCGTCCGCTGGCCATCTTGTACAGATTGACCATCTCGTCGAGACAGACGAGCAGCCCGCCATAGCCGGCGAGTCGGGTGAAGCGCGCCAGGAGCTTCAGTTGGTCGTAGAAGTTCGAGTCGTCGACGATCGAGCGCACTCCGAGCGCTTGTCGCGCGTCGGTC
>JAUIHJ010000646.1 GCA_030432015.1 bacterium | reverse complement strand
GGAGGAGATGCTTCAAAAGCAACAGCGAGCCGGTGTTGACGCGCATAGTCTGGCCGTTGATCCGCAGTTTGTTGATCCCGCAAATGGCGACTTCCGGCTCAAGCCGGACTCGCCGGCATTGAAGATGGGCTTCGTTCCGTGGGACCTATCCAAGGTGGGACTGGTGAAGGAATCGAGCCGCCGTCGTGGAACTTGACAGAAGTTCAATTCCCGGACGATGCAGGCCACAGGCAATGCCGGGGAACTCCGCGACAACAAATGTTGAACCCGTTTGAATTCCAGGAAATGACATGCAGCACACATTGATCACCGCCGTTCTGACCGCCGTTCTGGCAACAAGCGTCGCAAGCGCGCAGGCACCACGGAACAAGAAGACGGCAACAAGCCGGCCTCAGCGGGCCAGTTACCTCGAAACCGGTGGTGCGCGAAAACTTGAAGTTGTCTACAAGACCATTGCAGGACGCGACCTGAAGCTGGACTTGTATTATCCGACCGCACGGCGGTCCGAGAAATGTCCGGTGGTTGTCTTTACGCATGGTGGCGGCTGGGCCGCAGGAAGTCGCTACAAGGCCGCCAGCGGGTCCTTTGAAGTTGTGTTTAAGCGGTTGGTCAACGAGGGTTTCGCGGTCGCACCCGTGACGTACCGCCTGGCGAAGAAGGACAGCAATGTGGCGATGCGAGACTGCGTCATCGATTGCAAAGATGCAATTCGCTATCTTGCAAAAAACAGCGAGTCCCTTGGCATCGATCCACGCCGGGTTTGCGTAATGGGGGACTCGGCGGGCGGCCACATCGCACAGATGTTGCTGCTTGCATCGGCTGAGCAGTTGCCCGGGGACAAGGGACTTGCCTCAACTTCCTACCGCATGCTGGCAGGCGTTTCGTGGTATGGCCCGTGTGATTTCGAGAAAACGGACCTGTTCAACCACGACGATCGCTCCGACTTTCGAGACCGTTTTGGCCCTCGCATCGTGGGATCTAACACGGGACCGACGGACAAAGTGGAACGGTATCGCGAAGTCAGCCCGGTCAACTACCTGAGCCAACGGAGTCCGCCCCTGTTGATGATACAAGGTGATAAGGACACGACCATCCCGGTGAAGCACGCGTTTTATATGAAGCAGAAAGCCGACGCGATGAAGGCACCGGTAGAAGTCATGATTATCAAGAATGCCGGCCATAACTGGCGCAAGGTTGAGGCAGACATCGAGCCATCGCGGGATGCGATCATTGAACGCACCGTGCAGTTCTTTGTCGAGCATCTTCAACCGTGATCGCGAGTCATTTGGTGGTTTTCGCCAGAAGTCCCAATTGCGCGTGCCCATCCTGGAATCGTGGCGGATTCCATGTCACTCAGATCGACACCCGATTGTAGATAGGCAACTCATGAAAACACTGATCCAAGTACTGAGCTGCCTCCTGCTGTCGACGTATACGGCGAATGCAGCCGAGCCACCGCCCAATGTCGTTCTGATCTTTGCTGACGATCTCGGCTATGGCGACGTTGGCTGTTATGGTGCCACGAAAGTGCAGACGCCCAATATTGACAGGCTTGCTGCGGAAGGACGCCGGTTTACGGATGCTCATTCGGTGTCAGCCGTGTGCACGCCGTCGCGTTATGCGCTGCTGACCGGACAATACCCGCTGCGGGGCAACGAAGGTCGAGGCATTTGGGGGCCGGCTCCAATTACTTCGCCGCTGTTGGTCGATACCGAGAAAACGACAGTTGCCGATGTCTTCAAGGGCCGCGGCTACGACACGGCGGTCATCGGCAAGTGGCATCTGGGATTCGGCAAAGGCGAAAATCAATGGCAGGAGCCGCTGCGTCCCGGGCCGCAGGATCTTGGTTTTGATTACTACTTTGGAATGCCGGTTGTTAATAGTGCACCTCCTTATGTCTATGTGGAAAACGATCGTGTTGTCGGCAGCGATCCTAACGATCCGCTGGTTTATCTTGGCAGGAATGCGAAAAACGCCTCGCCGATCACGCCCATTCCAGCCGAGGCCGCACAGCGTAGTGCCAATCAATTTGGAGGAGCGACGAAGGCTCACGCGTTGTTTAACGATTATCAAGTGGGGACGACGCTGGCAGGAAAGGCTGTCGAATGGATCAACGGGCGCAAGAAAAACCCCTTCTTTCTGTATCTCGCAACGACCAATATTCATCACCCGTTTACTCCGGCCAAACGTTTCCAGGGCACCAGCGAATGCGGACTTTACGGCGACTTCATTCACGAGCTTGACTGGATGGTTGGCGAGATTCTGGCATGCCTGGAAGATAACGGCCTGAGCGATAATACGCTGGTGATCTTCACCAGCGACAACGGCGGCATGTTCAACCGGGGCGGTCAGGCGGCCTTCAAATCCGGGCATCGACAAAACGGGGACCTGCTGGGGTTCAAGTTCGGCGTCTGGGAAGGTGGCCACCGCGTGCCGATGATCGTCCGCTGGCCGGCAAAGGTGCAGGCTGGAACAACGTCCGATCAGCTGATTGGCAACGTCGACCTGCTGGCCACGTTTGCGGCATTGACCGACCAAAAACTCGACCAGGATCAGCAGGCAGACAGCGTCAACGTGCTGCCAGCCTTGGTCGACGAGCCTGATGAGTCCATCCGCGACCATCTGGTTCTCGCACCGCACAAAGGGACGCACCTGTCGGTGCGTAAAGGAAAGTGGATGTATATTCCCCGACGGGGAAGCGGCGGGTTTGGGGGTAGGAAACCGGGCGATCACTCGTTTGCCGGACCGGCAGCCGCTAGTTTTGTGGGCTCGGTCAACAGCGACATTGAGGATGGCAAAATCAGGAACGATGCGCCGCCCGCTCAGCTTTACGATCTGAGCGCGGATGTGAATCAGACTCAGAACGTCCACAACCAACATCCCGATGTGGTCAAGGAACTGAGTTTGTTGCTGGAGGGTTACGCGCCAAGACGTCGTCCCGGAAATGCGAGACCCAACACTCGATCCGGGACAAACAGCCCCCGTTCGCCAGGCAAGCCGGCAAAGAAGACTGCGGCAACGCCGAGTCTTCGGAGTGCATCGTTCGACTTTGAATCCGGCACACTGAAGAACTGGAAAGTCGTCGAAGGCGAATTCGGCCACGTCATCGGCAGCCGATCAGAGTTCTTTCGGAGCGAGCGAGCATACAACAAGCAGGGAACGTATTACTTAACCACGCTCGAATCTGCGGTCGACGCTGAACGCGGCATGGACAGCCAGACAGGTGTAATTGTGTCGCCGCTCTTCGTTCCGGAAGGCGGGTCGATGACATTTCGGGTCGGCGGTGGTCGCGGGAAGTCGACCTATGCCGCGTTGTGCACGGCACGCGGCAAGGAGGTTCAATTCGCCCGAGGCATCAACGACCAGGTCATGCAGGAGGTGACGTGGGATCTATCGCCGTATGCCGGCAAGAAGATGTTCATCAAGGTCGTTGATCGGTCGACCGGCGGCTGGGGACATATCACCGTCGATGATTTTCAATTTGATGCCGAAGTACTGACGGAATACGCTGCAGCATTCATGCACGCGGACGCCGCCGATGGCGCAACCAAAACGCCGGTGTCGAGTGCACGGCCGAACATCATCTTCATGCTGACGGACGACCTGGGTTACTCGGACATCGGTTGCTACGGAGCCCGGAACGTTAAGACCCCGCATATCGATCGGCTGGCTTCCGAAGGCGTCAGGTTTACTGACTTTTGTACGGCAGCGTCGATTTGCTCGCCGTCACGTGCTGCCTTTCTGACGGGGGCCTATCCACAACGCGCCGGACTCTACATGGGAATCAATCCAAACCGAGCGGCCCATTGGTTCCTCGGGCTGCACTCGGATGAAGTGACGATTGCCGACCAACTCAAGCAGCAGGGTTACGCAACACACATGGTTGGCAAGTGGCACCTTGGCACCGAACCGGAGTTCCTGCCGCGTACACAGGGGTTTGATCATTACTACGGCATGCCTTGCAACTACGCTCATTCGCCAAAGTTTTTCGACGACGGCCAGGAAGTTTTTGCACAGGCGCCGCTCGATCGGCTGACGCAACTCTATACGCAGCGCGTCACGTCGATCATCCGGGATCAGGCGCAAAGTGGCGAGCCCTTTTTTCTCTACTACGCCCACAACTATCCGCATACTCCCTATCAAGCCGGACCCGCGTTCAAAGGGACTTCTCAGGATGGTGCCCGCGGCGACGTCATGCAGGAACTCGATTCGAGCGTCGGCGAAATGATGGTTGCGCTGGGTGAGGCGGGCATTGTGGATAACACCATCGTCATCTTTACGTCGGACAATGGGCCGACCGCCAATCAGTACGCCCAACCCTATCGAGGCACAAAGTATGTCACGTTTGAAGGGGGCCATCGCGTCCCGTTCATTTTCCATTGGCCCGCGCGGATCAAAACGCCATGTGTTTCTGACGTGAGGATAAATGCCATGGACCTCTTTCCAACCCTCTGCGCGGCCATTGAAGCACCTCTGCCGAAAGAGCGTGTTTACGACGGCGAGAATCTGCTGCCGATCCTTGAAGGACTACCGCTCCAACGGCCGGCCACAGAGCCGTTCTATTACTACAACTGCGAGAACCTCCAGGCGATTCGCCGTGGTCCGTGGAAACTTCATCTGCCGCGAAGCCAGGAACAACTGCCGTTCTGGGATCAGAACAAGGCGTTTTCCAGGTTGCAAAACCCGGTCTTGTACGATTTGCGCACCGACAAGGCAGAAAGTATGGATGTGGCTGCCGACAATCCTGAAGTTGTGCGGGAAATGACGAAGCTCGCCAACTCGGCTCGAGACCATCTTGGCGAATTCATGCAACGTGGAAAGTCGCAACGCCCGACTGGCTCGCTGTTTCCCAACGCGCCCGTGATCAGTCACGAGAAAGACTGGGGCAAGGTTGATTCGTCGACGGC
>JAUIHJ010000645.1 GCA_030432015.1 bacterium | reverse complement strand
TCCGTTGCTTGGCTCGACGGAGTGCGCCCCGGTAGCTGCCGTTGCAGGCGCCTCCAAAGCGGCTATACTGCGGGTTTTAAAATCCCGAATCATTCTCAGCATCCTCAAGAATTGACTTTTCATTGCGACGCTCGTTAGGGGTGTGGCATTCCGCTGTCTGGCGACGGCGTTTTTGGAGACATCGGATACCTGCTTCTCGGACGGTTCTAAGTTGCGAGGCGGCAGTCACTTAAGCCGGTCATACAGAAGCATCACTTAATTGAAGGAACCGAAGCATGGCACGCGTGTGCGAAGTTTGTAGCAAGCGTACCCAAATGGGAAATTCTGTGGAGCTGCGCGGTAAAGCGAAATACCTGGGAGGGGTTGGTACCAAAATCACCGGCATCTCGCGGCGTAAGTTCAAACCGAATCTGCAACGCGTTCACGTTACGACGTCCGATGGAACGAACAAGACCATGCGCGTCTGTGTGAGTTGCATTCGGAGCGGCGCCGTGAAGAAAGCGGTCCGCAGCAAGCCATTCCGGGTTCCTGGTCAAACCAAGGCGAAAGCCACCAAATGAGTCTCAGCAAGGCGGATGTGGAAAAGGTCGCCTCGCTCGCCCGTCTCAAGTTGACGGACGAGGAATTGTCGACCATGACGCGTCAATTGGATCAGGTCATTCAGTACGTCCAGCAGCTCGAAGAACTCGATACCAGCGGTGTGCAGCCGATGGCCCACACGGCGGATCTGGCGAATGTCTTTGCTGACGACCTGTTGCGGGCCAGTCTGCCGCGCGATGCTGCGTTAGCCAATGCACCAAAACGCGACGACGAATGCTACCTGGTTCCTCCTGTGTTAGGTGACTGATGGATCGCTGGCCTGCGTGCTGGTCGGTCGCCGTCCCGTCTTGGTCCGAGGACGCGTGCCGGTGCTACGCCACTCGTGAATCGCTGTTCCAGCCTCAAACCCCTGTCCGCTGTCTGTGTTGAAGACTGGCCGTTGAATCATGTCGCTGATCGACTCTCCCGCCACGGAATTGCTGCAACTTCTCAAGTCCGCTGAAGTTACCGCGGTCGAAGTGACGCAGGCCTATCTGGATCAGATCGCACGCTACGATGGCCGCGTCAAGTCTTTTCTGAGCGTGGGTTCCGAGCGAGCGCTTGAGCAGGCCGCAACCATCGATCAACGGCGCGGACGCGGCGAACCACTAGGCGAACTCGCAGGGCTGCCCGTAGCGGTCAAGGACGTGCTCTGCACCGACGGGTGGGTAACTTCGTGCGGATCGAAGATGCTCGCGGACTTCGTGCCCCCCTATGATGCGACGGTCATTGCGCGTCTCAAGGCGGCGGACGCGATCCTGATCGGCAAGACGAACATGGACGAGTTCGCGATGGGGGGCTCGACGGAAAACTCCGCCTTCTTTCCGACGACAAATCCCTGGGATGTCAGTTGCACACCGGGAGGGTCCAGCGGCGGCGCGGCGGCCTGTGTGGCGGCTTCCATGGCGCCGCTATCGATCGGTTCGGACACGGGTGGCTCGATCCGCCAACCGGCCGGGTTCTGTGGCGTGACCGGTTTGAAACCAACCTATGGCAGGGTGAGTCGATACGGCTTGATCGCCTTCGCCAGCAGCCTGGACCAGGTCGGACCGCTGGCCAGTACGGCCGAGGATGCTGCGCTCCTGTTGCGGACGATCGCCGGACATGACCCGCTGGATTCGACTTCGGCACCGGTCGATCAGCCGGACTATTTGGCGAACATCGATCAACCGCTGGACGGCTTGCGGCTGGGTCTGGTCCGCGAGCATTTTGGGCCCGGCCTCGATGACGAAGTGGGGGCTGCCGTTGGGCAAGCGATCAAGGAATTCGAATCACGCGGCGCCCGTGTGCAGGAGATCTCCTTGCCCCACAGCAAGTATGCGATTGCCACCTACTACGTGATCGCACCCTGCGAGGCTTCCAGCAATCTGGCTCGCTACGACGGAGTGCATTACGGCTATCGCACCGACGAAGCCGCGATGTTGGCCGACCTGGCCGAGGAACGAAAACAGCTCGCGGCCGCAGGCGACGAAGCGGGGCTCGCCAACCTCGACAGTCCGCTGATGCGGTTGTACCGCCTGTCCCGTTCGGAAGGGTTCGGGCCGGAGGTCAAGCGGCGGATCATGCTGGGCGCCTATGCCCTCAGCGCGGGGTATAAGGACGCCTATTATGTGAAAGCGTTGAAGGTTCGTCGGCTGATTCGCAATGACTACGACGCGGCCTTTCGGGATGTCGATCTGATCGTGGGCCCCACGACCCCCACGGTTGCGTTCGGCCTGGGCGAGATGGTCGACGATCCGCTGGCGATGTACTTGCAGGATCTTTACACCGTCAGTGCGAATCTGGCGGGCATCGCTGGGATATCAGTTCCCTGCGGGATGACCTCGACCGGGCTGCCGGTCGGACTTCAGCTCCAAGCGCCTCCGTTTCAAGAGGAACGTCTGTTGCGTGCGGCCCACATGTTCCAACAGGCGACCGACTGGCACACCAAACGGCCGACACTCGCTGCCGAGACCCCGTGACCGGGGCGCTCGCTGCTTTCCTGCCGCCGCTTCCAGCCTTTTTCGTGCGAACAAGATCATGACGAACACGGCCTACGAGACGATTATCGGACTGGAAGTCCACGTTCAATTGCAAACGAATACCAAATTGTTCTGCCGCTGCAGTACGAGCTTTGGCGCCGAACCGAATACGCAGACCTGTCCGGTCTGCATCGGAATGCCCGGTAGTTTGCCGGTCATGAATCGTCAGGCCTACGCGCTGGGGCTCAAAACCGCCGTGGCATTAAATTGCCAGATTCCCGAGTTTACCAAGTGGGATCGCAAGCAATACTTCTACCCTGATCTTCCCAAGGGCTACCAGATCAGCCAGTTCGACTTGCCGATGTCCGAGCATGGCTGGTTGGAGATCTCGGATCCCAAGGGTGCCTTCGAGACCAAGAAGATCGGCATCACGCGCGCCCACCTCGAAGACGACGCGGGCAAAAGCATGCACGATGAGGCGGCGGGTCGGTCCGATAGCCGCATCGACCTCAACCGCACCGGAACGCCCTTGTTAGAGATCGTCAGTGATCCCGACCTCCGTTCGGCGGACGAAGCACGGGCCTATCTTTCCGAACTCAAGCTGCTACTGACCTATCTGGGTGTGTCGGATTGCAACATGCAGGAGGGCAGCCTCCGCGTTGACGCGAACATCAACCTCCACATCGCCCAGGGCGAGCGGACCGCGGCCACGCCGATTGTGGAAGTGAAGAATATGAACAGCTTTCGCGCGGTCGAACGCGCGTTGCGATTTGAGGCGAATCGGCAATTTGAATCGTGGCAAGCCAACCCCGTCGAACTGGGGTCGCCCGGTGGCCACAAGACGACGCGTGGCTGGGACGATCAAATGCAGATCACGCGGATCCAACGCGAAAAAGAAGAGTCCAGCGACTACCGCTATTTTCCGGACCCGGATCTCTTGCCGGTTACCGCCACCGAGGCGGACGTCGCGTCGGTCCGCGGCGCATTGGGTGAATTGCCCGCGGCGCTACGCGTCACGTTGGCCAAGAAATATGGGATCGATGCCTACGATGCCGACGTGCTGGTCAATCAAGGACGTCCGTTGGTTGCCTATTTCGAGGAATTGGCCGCCGCGTGTGATGACGGCCGACGCGCCAGCAATTGGGTGCAGCAGGACGTCTTGCGGCTGCTCAACGAAATGGACGCAACGATTGACCAGTTCCCGGTTACGGCAGCGGCCCTGGGTGAGTTGCTGAAATTCATCGCCGCTGGAGATATCGACAACACGCGTGCGAAGGATGTTCTCCAAGAGATGATTGACGCGCAATCTTCCGCCGCGGAGGCGATGGCCAAGCTGGGCATCGAAAAGGTTGATGCCTCGGACCTGGAGTCGCTCTGTCGCGAATTGCTCGCTGCAAACCCGGCCGTCGTTGCCGATCTTAAAGAGGGCAAGATGAAGGCCGTTGGCGCGCTCATTGGCCAGGCCAAGAAGCAGAACCCCAATGTTAACCCGGCTCAAATCAAATCGATCTGCATCGAACTGGTGAAGCAGCTCTGAGGATCTTGGCGGCAGAAAGTCGTCGGGTGACCGCCCACGCCGTGAGCAACCATGTCAGGAACGCCTGCGTTTGGTTACTCGCCGTGAGAGTGAGCCAGCTCTCGGCCTGCCAACGATCACGAACCTCCTCGCGGAGCGAACGGCAGTATGTCTCGAGCGGTGATTACGCTGACCACGGACTTTGGTGCGAGCAGCTCCTACGTTGCCCAGATGAAGGGGGCCATTCTGACCCTGCAGGGCGATGTCGAGCTGGTTGATCTGACTCACGCGATCCCGCCCCAGCAGATTCTCGCTGCGGCCGTAACGCTTGTCGATTCCTATCACTACTTTCCCGCGGCTTCAATTCATGTCGCTGTGGTCGACCCAGGAGTCGGCACAGACCGGGCGATCGTGGCGGCAGAGATTGACGGCCATTTCTTTGTCGCGCCCGACAACGGGGTGTTGGGGTTGGTGGCCGCTCGCGTGGAGCCCGCGCGAGTGGTGCGTGTCGAGAACGCCGAATTCTGGAATCAGCCGGTGTCACCGACGTTTCACGGTCGCGACATCATGGGACCGGTCGCAGCACATTTAGCGCGGGGCGTCGCGTTGGAGCGGTTGGGGTCTCCCTCTCCCGTTCTGCAGACCTTGGACTTGCCGCCGGCGGTCGTCGACTCGACTTCGGCCCTGGCGGCCGTCATCGCGGTTGATTCGTTCGGGAACCTGGTGACCAATCTGGGTCCGGAAGTGTTACCGATGACGGCCACTCAGGTCACCATTCAGTTGGACGATCAGCCTCCGGTCGTCGTTCCGGTCGCCGCTACGTACGCCGAACGTCGGCCCGGTTCGCCGGTGGTGCTGATTGGA
>JAUIHJ010000644.1 GCA_030432015.1 bacterium | reverse complement strand
GGACCTGGAACGAATTCCTCTCGGAGTGAATGCGCACGGCACCCCTTTGCTGCTTGCCGATGTCGCTGACATTCGCCAGAACGTGGTGATTGCAGGGGATTCCGCCGCCTGGGGACGGTGGCGACGAAGCCGGCAAAGCCCACATCCTGTTACCATGGGCAGCGTTGCCGGTACGTCGCCTTGCGGTGGCGATCTTGCCGAGCGGTTGCCAACGGCAGGCTCCCGGCCGACAATTCCGACGCCCGTGCCAGCCAACGCGATCGGTTCGCACGATCAGCAACATTTCAAATTTCTTTTCTTAAGGGCCCCCATATGGAGACTGAAATTCCCCGTCGACGCCTGGGCCGAACCGACCTCATGGTCTCGCCGGTCGCGTTGGGCTGCTGGCCGATCGCTGGGATGACGAGCCTGGACGTTAATGAAACGGACAGCCTGGCAACGCTGACCGCCTGCCGGGAGGCCGGCGTCAATTTCCTGGACACGGCCTACTGCTACGGTGCGAATGGCGAAAGTGAGCGATTAATCTGCCGGGCCCTAGCTCACCAACGCGATGAATTGGTGATTGCAACCAAGGGTGGCATCCATTGGAACCCTGACGGAACACGCGCGGTCGACGGCCGCCCAGATCGCTTGAAACAGCAATGCGAGGCAAGCTTGCGTCGGCTGGACACCGATCGGATCGACCTGCTCTATCTCCACGCGCCTGACCCAGACGTTCCAGTCGCGGAGTCAGCCGGAGCATTGCGCGAGCTTCTGGACGAAGGCAAGGCCCGCGCCATCGGGGTCTCGAACTTCAATGTCTCGCAGCTCGAGGCATTTCATGCGGAGTGCACCATCACCGCGCACCAGCCCCCCTTCAATATGCTGCAGCGCGGGATCGAGGCGGACACATTGCCGTGGTGTGTTTCCAACGAGGTCTCGACCGTGATTTACTGGCCGCTCATGAAAGGCCTGCTGGCGGGTAAATTGGCGCGCAACCACGTTTTTGAGCCCAACGATGGACGCGCCAAGTACCCGATGTTTCAAGGAGACCAATGGCAAAGGAATCAGGATTTTGTCGACGAGCTACGCGATATTGCCGCCACTGCGGGTTGCACCGTTGCCCAACTGGTGATTCGCTGGACCATCGATCGCCCCGGCATTACAGTCGCTTTGTGTGGCGCCAAACGCGCGGCTCAGATTCAGGAAAACGCCGGTGCGATGCAGCAGAATTTGAGTGATGCCGACCGGCAGGCCATCGATGCGGCGCTGGCTCGTCGCGGCCCTGCCGTCACACGTGCGGCGGTCTGAGCCGCCGCACGTGAATCGGCGAGCGTTACTGCGAATCTGTTTTCCCAACCGCGGTGCGGCGAAACTCCATGGCCTCGCCGGCATGCGGGTTCGCTTGGCCGGACGGGCCGCGAGAATGGCTACTCGGACTTCTCGACCACAACTTGCTTGGCCACCTTTTTGAGCTCCGGCAGCTGCGTCTTGAGGGCCTCATCACTGAGCGGATTCTCGCTCAGGTAGACGTTCCAGAAGTAAGAGAACCGCTGCGATCCTTCGCGGTCCTTCTTGCCCATCTCAATCAACGCCGTCAGATCGGTGATCTTGTTCTTATCGAGAAACAGAAACTTCCATTCGGTCAGTTCCTTCAGCGGCGAAACGTCCACGACTTGATTGCCGCGCAGATCGAGCGAGTCGAGCCATTTCAGGCCGGCCAGTGGTTTGAGATCTTCGACCTGATTTCCCGCCAGATAAAGCGACCAAATCTTTTTCAATTCCGCCAGCGGCGCGAGGTCTTTGACCTGGTTACCCGAAAGATAAAGCGAACGCAGGTTTTCTAATTTGGCGAGCGGCGCCAGATCGCTGATTTCATTATCTGCCAGGTGGATATATTGCAGCTTGGTCAGCCCTTCAAGCGCCTTAATGTCCTTGATTTTGTTCTGGGCCAGATTCAGCGACTGGATATTCGTAAGTTCCTTGATCGCGTCGATACTCTCGATTTCGTTGCCCTCCAGATCCAACAGCGCCAGGCTGCGACACTTATCCAGGCCCGTTAAATCTTTGATCCCCTGCCCCTTACCTACGATGGTCGAGATTTTGACAACATCATCTTCGACGATCGGCTCCTCGTTATCACGTTTCTCAAAAACAAACTTGCGGACGACTTTTTCGAGGTTCTTGTCGGGAAAGATGCCGTCCGCTGCCCAGCTTTCGCCAGCGCAGCACAGGGCCACCAGGCCAAGAACAACAACAGATTGAAGGGGGTATTTCTGCATCCTAAAAATCCTCATGGCTGGTCCGAAATTCGGTGTGCGGGGCATGACCGATGGTAGGCTTCCTGGCGGCGGGCGGCGTATCGCGGTGGCGGCAGCGGTAGGCGGGATTGCCCCGACCGCCCGCCATTCTGACCTGTTGGATGCGAGTCCACCAAGCCGCAAGGTTCATCCCAATTAGGGTACTTTACCGTGCTTCGCCATTCCAGTATGGCGTTTGGTTTCTTGCCAAGTGCCTAGGGCGCGGCTATATAGATGGTCGCAGGTGTGGATACTGGGCGAGGCGGCTGGTGCTGAAAGACGCGATGGCGAGCATTTTGATAACCGCTTTCGAGCCGTACGATCCGTGGCGTGAAAATTCGAGCTGGCAGGCGCTCGTCGAATTCACCAAGACCATGACGCCGGACCAGCAGGTAACGACACGCCTGTACCCGGTCAATTTCGGCGAGGTTCGCCGGCTTCTGCGCAAAGACTTGGCCACCAATTACGATTATGCCCTACATCTGGGGCAGGCTCCCGGGCTGACGACGGTACGCTTAGAGGCAATCGGCGTGAATGTTGGCGGGCATTCCGACGAGCCGCCCGAGCACTACCGGCGATTGGTGGAGGACGGCCCGGTTGCCTATCACAGCGAATTGCCATTGGCGGATTGGGTGAGCCAGCTCCGCGGTGCCGGGATTCCTGCGTCGGTGTCGTTTCACGCAGGCACGTTGCTCTGCAATGCAACGCTGTACATGACGCATTACTTTACGCAGAAAATGGGACTTCGGACGCAGGCCGCCTTTGTGCACTTGCCGTTAACCACGAAGCAGGTCAGTGCCGGTAACAAGGAATCCGCTTCGCTTCCAGTCGCAACGGCGGCCGCCGCGCTGGAGGTCATCGTCAACGGGATCGCTAAGCTGGAACCGCGGCGCGATCCAAAGCCTGCTTGACCCCCACGTACGACATGTGGGATTTGACACACGTTTGGCGAAAAGCCTCGGGACGGGAAACACCCTCCAGACGAAATGTTTCCACATCACCTCGCTTGAACACCAGGTCCCCCGCCGCAAACCACTCCTGCCCCGGTTTGACGTCGACTTCAATCGTGTCGAAGCGATCAAGCTCAATGGACTTGACCTCTGCATCGAAACGAATGCAGGGCATCGGAATCGGCTCGCCTAACGCCTCGGCGAGCAACGGCACGATTCCGGCCACCACTGCCACGCAGCAGGCCCCGGCGATCACCCACTGGACGACCGAAGCTGGCCAACCCCAGCCGATCAACAGAATCGCGAAAGCCACGACCCCTAACACGATGAATTTCGCACCAGCGGCGATTCGCATCCACTTTGGAACTTCGCCAAAGTTGACCTCGTTGCACAATTCCACGATCCGTCGATTGGTCAGTCGGTATGATCCCCCGTGCCAGGGAAAACCGAATAGCGAAGGAAGCAGGCGGTAAAAGTACAGGGCCAACGCGTGCGGAATCGACGCGAGGGCAATTAGGTTGCCGATCGTCAGGACCGAAATCCCGACATTAATACTGTACAGCTGCCCCAGTTTCTGGGCGGAGAAATACCGAGCGATCGAAGGAAAAACCTGCATCACGGTGACTTCATCGGCGTGGGGTGGCGAAACCCCGGCAATCGCTTGCTTCATCGGTTTGAATCCCGAGCCTGCGGCCCGACGTAAGCCCAACGGTCATCTCCTCTACAACGATGCGAAAGCGTATCAAATAGCGAACAAACTGCCTAGTACCCCACTGCCGTCCCGCCACGCGTGACGCGGTCACCACCGTCAAGAAATGCAGGGCCCAATCTCCACGGCCGATTTGGGCGGCCCAGTCCGCGGACGTGGCCCCCAGAGTCCCGAATTATGCTATTCTTCACGCATGCGAGAACGTGATGACAATGGACGGCGTGGTGGACCTGATTCCTCCAACGCCGGCACGACCAAGGACGGTGACGAGAACGATGCGCCATCGCTGGAGGCGCCGATCGAAGCCGAATTCGCCGATTCGGCACCGGGCTCAAGGCACAATGTCCGCCCTTATCTTGAACCTGCTAGCGCGGAACCTGAGCCAGCTGACGCGGTATTTCAGGCGGAACTTGCCGACGTCGACCCGCCAACGTTGCCCGCGCCGCGCCGCCGCCGCGTACTGCTCCCCGTGGTGCTCTTTCTCCTGACGTGCATTTCGACCTTTGTCGCCGGGGCATGCCTCTGGTGGCCCGTCGATTTTCTGCTCGACCCACCCTTCGGACAGGACCTGCGTGTCGAGCAAATCGATTCGCTCGAATCCCCCTTGCGGCGTGTGATCCTGGCCAACTGGCGCGACGGGCTGATCTATATGGCGTGCGTCCTCGCGATTCTGTTCACGCATGAAATGGGTCATTTCGTGGCCACGCTGCGTTACAAGATCCCTGCCAGCCTGCCCTTCTTCTTGCCATTTCCGCTCGCGCCATTTGGCACCGTGGGTGCCGTCATTGGCATGGATGGTCGCCGCGCCAATCGTAAGGAGATCTTTGATATCGGCCTCGCCGGACCGCTGGCCGGACTGGCAGTCGCCCTGCCCGTGCTGTGGATTGGCGTGGGTAGCTTGGATACGACCGGACCGGCCCACGGAATGTTCCAGGTTGAACCACCGTTAATTGCCAAATGGATGCTGGCCGTACGTCAGCCCGCAGGCTATGTC
>JAUIHJ010000643.1 GCA_030432015.1 bacterium | reverse complement strand
GGGGGCCGGGCCGGTCTGATACAAATATCGGCGGCGGGGAAAGCCTCGCAATTCCTGTGCATTACGTACCGTCCGGGCATTGGCATCTACACAAGTCGATGATGGCATCGATCTATTCTGGCCTCCCTCTCCCCCCAACTTGTTGGGGGAGAGGGGGACTGCGCGAGAGGCCCTTCAACCGAACCTCCTCCCGCAAATTCAACTCGGCAAGTTGGAATCGGTACGCAAGGTCGACGGCTTGTTGGATGCGGGGGCGAAGGGGCCGGAGTCGGGCAACTTCAAAGCTGACGCATCGGGCTATAAGAAACCATAGGCCCTGGATCAATCACGACGCGTTGCAGTCTCTGCGGAGGAAAAACCCTACAATCACAGTCGTACGGTGTCGAGCATCGTTGTTGGACCGCGCCGCCCGGCGTCCTTTCGCGAAATCGAATTCAGGAGATTTTGATGAGCAACAGCGCCAAAGAGACGACTTCTACGATAATCCCTGGATTACGTTATGCCGATGCCGGCGCGGCAATCGACTGGCTGTGTGAGGCGTTCGGTTTTGAACGCGGCCTGATCGTTCCCGACGGCGATGGCGGGATCGCGCACGCGCAACTGACTTTTGGCAACGGG
This sequence comes from bacterium, assembly GCA_030432015.1. Taxonomy (GTDB): domain Bacteria; phylum Planctomycetota; class Planctomycetia; order Pirellulales; family Pirellulaceae; genus ARS98. The sequence goes on along the minus strand of JAUIHJ010000643.1, from coordinate 4,315 downwards.
ATGATCATGTTGGGAAGTGCCCGCAATGACCCGTTTAGCCAACTCGTCCAACCGCCGGCGCAAACAGGTGGGATTGGCACCCAGTCGCCGTATGTGATCGTGGCCGATGCGGATCAGCACTACGCCCAGGCGGTTGCCGCGGGTGCTGTGGTGGTTCGTGAAATTCAGGACGAAGACTACGGTGGGCGGGGCTATTCCTGCCAAGATCCTGAAGGGCATCTCTGGAATTTCGGGACCTATGATCCATGGCTCGAAATCTGACGACCGATATCAAGCCGAATGCCTTCTCGCCTGACTACGTCACCGCGAAGGCTCGGTTTCTCGAAGCTGCGGCCCATGTTGGAGCTCGCCTGCATTCCTATCCGCAGGACGTTGGTTCGTCCGGGGAATCGTCACCGGGAGACGCGCCCCACACGCCGGAGCCGTCATTAACGATCGACGTGGCGGTCGTACCAGGGAGAACGCGCGAGCGGGCGGTTGTGATTTCCTCTGGTTTGCATGGGGTCGAAGGTTTTTTTGGCTCGGCGGTGCAACTCGCCTGGCTACGCGCAGTTGCCGAGGAACGTGTGCCGCGATTTGACGGGACAACCGTCCTGATTCATGCCTTGAACCCCTTCGGGTTCAGCCAACTCAGGCGTTTCGATGCGGACAACGTCGACCTGAACCGGAATTTTCTCTTGCCGACGGAGCGTTATGCTGGCGCGCCGGACGGATACGCGGAGTTGTCGCCCTTGCTCAATCCTACGCAGCCATCTGGCCGCGTCGAGGTATTTTGGTGGCAGGCGCTGGCGGCCATACGTCGACACGGGTTGACCAAACTCAAGGCAGTGATCGCGGTGGGGCAGTACGAGTTCCCCCGCGGACTTTTCTTTGGTGGGCACCAGCCCGCCACGACGGCGGAAATCGTGCAGGCGCATTTCTCCGAATGGATTGGCGACGCTCGGCAGGTCGTTCACATTGACTTCCATACAGGCCTAGGCAAATGGGGTCGTGCGAAGCTCTTGCTGATCGACCCAGCCGATTCGCCCAAGGTTGCCTGGTACGCAAATCATTTTGGCCGGGACGCCGTTGAACCCCTTGCATCGTCGAGCGGCACGGCCTATGCGGCGCAGGGTGTGATGGGCGCCTGGTTGCAAGCGCATCTTGTCGACCGCGACTATCGATTTTTCGTCGCCGAATTTGGGACGCACAACGTGCTCCGCGTCTTCGCCGCGCTGCGAATGGAGAACTGTGCCTTTCATGCCCTCGAGGCCAGCGATCCGCGACGGATTCACGCGGCACGTGAACTCGTCGAGTGTTTCTGTCCCGCCAGCCATCGCTGGAGGCGGCGGGTGCTGCTGCGAGGCCTGGAGGTGATACGCGAGGCGCAGTTTGCTGCGGATCACCTGTAGTGCAAGTTTGGCTGTCGCCGCCGCAATGGTACACTGGTTCCGCGGAATCGAGCAAATGAACGCTTGACAATTATCATGGATTGGATCTACGACCACGACGTTTTTCTCTGACCGTCACAGGAAATTGAATGATGAAACGCACCTCCATCGGCATGATTTTATTCGCAATGGTTTCGTGCGCGGTTGATCGGGCATCTGCCGGACAGCTCTTGTATCTGGCTTCAACCAAGGGCAAGACGATTGTCGCGTATGAAGTGGACTCGGCGACAGGCAAGCTGACTAAGAGGTTTGCCGTCGATTTGCCGGGCAATGCGGGGCCGCTGGCTTTCTCGCCGGATGCGACTTTCGTCTACGCGGCCATGACCGGTTTGGAAGATGGTAAGGCTGGGGTGGCGACGTTCAAACGCACCGCGGACGGTTCGTTAACCTTGCTGACAACCGCGCATATTACCAGCCGCGCGCCCTACATCCGGGTAGACAAGAGCGGCACGACGCTGCTGGCCGCTCACTACGGAGACGGCGATGTCACGACCTACCGCATCAAGGATGGCATTTGCACCGATGAATTGCTCGATCATCAGATCACCGAGAAAACGGCGCATTGCATCGAGCTCGATCCAACCGGCGAATTCGCCTTTGTCCCGCATACGTCACCGAACAAGGTCTATCAGTTCCGGTTGAACTCGACGACCGGAAAATTGACACCCAATGATCCGCCGTTCGTTCCCGGTCCGGATACCGGACATCGGTATCACGAGCCGCGTCACTACGCACACCACCCAAAGCTCGATTTGGCGTACACGTCGAATGAAAACGGCGGCGGAATTACCGCTTGGAAGTTTGACCCCGCGAGTGGGACGTTGCGCGAGCTGCAGACGCTCTGCACGTTGCCCCCGGACTATTCGGGCGAGAGCGCAGCGGCCGATATCAAGATCACTGCGGATGCTCGGTTTGCCTTCGTCTCGAATCGGGACATCACCAAACGCAAACCGGGTGACGCGACCCAGGACACGCTGGCCGCCGTGGCGCTGGATCCAAAGTCTGGGTCGATGAAGGTGATCGGCCACTATCCGACCGCTCACCATCCAAGATCGTTCTGCATCGACCTGACCGGTAACTTCATCTTTGCCGCCGGTCGGCGGGCTGCGACGTTGGTGGCCTATCGGATCAATCAGAAGACCGGTGAACTCAATAAACTTGCGGAATACCAAACCGACGAAATACCCATCTGGGTCATGTGTGGCTCGGTTGAATAATTTGCGAGCCACTTGGCCACTGGATCGTTGTGAAGCGGCTTGTGTGGTTCCCAGGAGGCTATGCAGGAAAATCGTCGGCTTTTCGTACGTCGCTGCGGCCATCAGGCGGCGGAGCACATCGATCCACCGGCTGGCGCCGACAATGCACCGAGGCGGTCAATTTTCGTCGTGCCAGGTTTTAGCTGCTCCTGTTACCTAGACATTTTGATTCAACCCCATCCACCTCGAGTTATCCAGCATCATGTTGCGATCATGTTTCTTCATGCTTGTCTCCGCGTTCGCGGTTTCCGCCTTCGCCGCCGAGCGGCCCAATGTGCTCTTTATCGCGGTCGACGACCTGCGGCCGGAATTGGCCTGCTATGGTGCAGCGAAGATTCATTCGCCCAACATTGACCGGCTGGCGCGGCGCGGCGTGCTGTTCGAGCGGGCTTATTGCATGGTGCCGACCTGCGGCGCGTCTCGGGCGAGCTTGATGACCGGGATCAGGCCGACGCCCAAACGGTTCGTCAACTACTTGACCTCGGCAGAGAAGGATGCTCCCGGCATCACGACGATGAATACGCATTTCAAGCGAAACGGCTACACCACCCGTTCGCTCGGCAAGATCTTTCATCATCCGGCCGACAATGCCGCCGGCTGGTCGCAGCCGGCTTGGCGACCGAACGGCGTTGCCTGGTACCGGCGGCCCGAGAATGTGAAATTGCACGCGCAGCGGCAGAAGCAGGGGACGCGCAAACGCGGACCGGCGTGGGAGTCCGCGGACGTGCCGGACAATGCCTATGCCGATGGTCTCTTGGCCGAACGTGCGATCGCGGATCTTGGGCAGCTCAAAGCGCAAGGACAGCCCTTCTTTCTTGCGGTGGGTTTCTTCAAGCCGCACCTGCCGTTTATCGCGCCGCAGAAGTATTGGGACCTGTACGATCACGATGAGATCCAACTGCCCGTAAACGATCACGTCCCCAAGGATGCGCCGGCCGAGTCCATTCATACGTCTGGCGAGTTGCGCGCCTATGCAGGGATTCCAGCCAAAGGGCCTGTGTCAAACGAAGTCGCCCGCAACCTGATTCATGGGTACTACGCCTGTGTCAGTTATACCGATGCCCAGATCGGCAAGCTCCTCGACGAACTCGATCGGCTCGAACTCTCGCAGAACACCATCGTCGTGCTGTGGGGCGATCACGGCTGGAACCTGGGCGAACACACGCTCTGGTGCAAGCATAGTTGCTACGAGACATCGATGCAGATCCCGTTGATTGTGCAAGCACCCGGCATCGAAGGCGGCCAGCGCCTAGTTGGCTTGACCGAGTCGATCGACCTCTATCCGTCGCTGTGCGAATTGGCCGGGCTGCCGTTGCCGGAACATCTGGTCGGACGCAGCTTCGCCACTCTGATGACGAACCCGCAAGCCGAGTGGAAGTCGGCGGCTGTCGGTCGGTATCGTAATGGGGATACGATTCGGACGGACGGTTTTCGCTACACACAGTACGCGGACAAGACAGGCCAACCAACGTCGCGCATGCTGTACGATCATGCGGCCGACCGAGGCGAGGATACCAATATTGTTCATCGAGTCGAGTTGACCAATCGAGTGCAGGAGTTGGCGGCGGAACTGCGTGCTACGAAAGGCCTCGGCCCCAAGTAGCCGCGGCGCGAAATCCGCTGGCCGAC
>JAUIHJ010000642.1 GCA_030432015.1 bacterium | reverse complement strand
CCAGATCCCGCCTGGCAAGCATCTGGGCGACCTGGTGATCAAGGCCGAGGGCATCAGCAAAGCGTACGGCGATCAGGTCCTCTTTGACGATCTCTCGTTTAACCTGCCCCCCGGTGGCATTGTCGGCGTGATCGGGCCCAACGGTGCCGGCAAGACGACCCTGTTTCGGATGATCGTCGAGCAGGAAACTCCCGACGCTGGCAGCCTCCGCGTCGGTGAAACGGTCGAGTTGGGTTATGTCGACCAGAGCCGAGATTCGCTGGACGCGAATAAGACCGTGTATCAAGAAATCTCAGGCGGTTATGAGAATCTCGACATGGGCGGGCGCACCATCAACGCGCGGGCCTACGTCTCGCGGTTCAACTTCCGCGGTCCGGACCAGGAGAAGAAAGTCGGAACGCTCTCCGGCGGCGAACGTAACCGCGTGCACCTCGCCAAACTTCTGCGTTGCGGGTCCAACGTGTTGCTGCTGGATGAACCGACCAACGACCTGGATGTTGATACGCTACGAGCCCTGGAAGAAGCGATCCTGAATTACGTCGGTTGCGTCGTTGTGATTACGCATGATCGCTGGTTCCTGGATCGCATTGCAACTCACATCCTGGCCTTTGAAGGGGATAGCTACGTTCACTGGTGTGAAGGCAATTTTCAAACGTACGAAAAACAACGCCGCGACCGGCTGGGAATCGACGACTCGCAACCCAAGCGGTTTCGGTACAAGAAACTGCACCAATAACGGCCGCGGTTTCTGGACGCCAGTTAACGCTGGACTTCGCGTTCGCGTTCGGCGACGCGAGCCGGCGCTGCCAATTGTCGCAGGCGTTGCTCGAGACGGCCACGCAGGTCGGTCGACCAGATTCCGTGCAGCAGGTCGGTCGTAACCTCTCCGGCGTGCGGCTGGGTCGCGTCGCGAAACTGCGAAGCGATCCGAATCCATTCCGGCTGCGGTCCATCAACCAGCGTCGTCAGGGCCGCCACGTCCTCGTCGGAGAGTGATCGCAGCGACGCCAATGTCCTGGCGATCACTGGCTTCAGATCCGTACCCAGCGCGGATTCCCATTCTCGCACAAACGCCTCTTCATTGAATTTCCGTAACCCCTGTTGGGCAATCGGCCCGACGGGCTTATCGACCATTTGCAAAAGTTCTGCAAGCATCCAATAGCTGGACGGACCACAACGGTCGTCCGCCATCAAGCGGTTGAGTTCGGTCCCGGCGTGCTGCCCCAGCCCTGCGAGAACCAACGACGTTTCCCGCCACAGCGTCCAGGCCCAACTGTCACGTGGAAAAACACGATCGGCCGCTTGGGCGGCAAGAAACCCGTAGAGATGTGCCGGCTGAAATTGGCGGTCGGGATTCTCAACCCACGGGATCGTAAAATCTTCGTCATCTTTCGTGACCAAGCCCAGCACAATCGAGTCGGCAATGGACAGGAGGCCCCGGTCGGCCAGTTTTCCCAACACCGCCAAGGCCTCCGGGGGGACGTCTTGAGCGAATTCCTCGCCATAGCACATCCCGCCGAGTTGCGAGACGATACCGGTGCTCAGAAAGAAGCTGCTCAGCGAAGAGATCGGCCGCTGACCGTCAAACTCGTTGGGAGTACCCGCCGTGGCTGCGACGATTTGTTGCTTCCGCCCTGCCAGCGCCTGACGCTCGAAGCCAAACCCAAAGGACGTGCCATTGACATCTTCCGGCACATATTCCAGCATTTCGCCGGTGCGTTCGTCGATCCGTAACGTCCCGCGCGGCGAGGCAACCGTGAGGACATGCCCTTGCCACGCATAGTCGGATTGTTCATGCGCCTGCGCCAGGAAGAAGACCGGCGGCATCGAGGTCGTCAAAGTCAGCGGCGCGCGGGTCTCGCCATGCTCCAATGTCTCGAAGCCGAAACCGAAGTTCGAGCTAAACGTATGGTCTGGATCGTCGGTGTTCACCGTCACTGTCAAACTCGCATTCAACTGCACGCTCGCCACTGGCGCCAACAACATCCGTCTCGACGCAAGTGAATACGCCGAGAGTTGGTCGTCGGTTGCAATCAATGCAAACTCAGGGGCCGCTTCGGTGTCCGCCCCCGGCCACCAGCAACCGGAGAACCCGTCGACGGGCGACACGATGATCTCCATCCGTTGGTCGCCCCGCTTGATCCTGACCACGAGGTCCAACTTACTCCCGGGACCGTGCACCACCCAGCGGCGAAAATTCAGCATCGCCCGCTCCTCGCGAGACATCGCTGCAGCCAAGGATGGCGCCGATGGGTATTCTTGCACATCGATCTTCAGGGTCACGCCCGTTCCATCGGATACGCGTTCCGACTCGACCTTGCTGGAGACGAACCGCGCCGAGTTCCACAGCGATCGCTCGATTCGACGCACCATGTCCCGCGTGACGACCGAACCTGGTTTTAGGTTCAAATAGTCGACGATCTCCTCGCGAGTATTTCGCCCATGGCCCGTTGTTTCAATCGCTTGCAAGACGGCCGGCGGCCCAAGTTGGTCGATCCGGACGTGCCAATCGGCCTGTGATCCGGCGACGGTCACCGTCGATTCAAACTCGGCCAAATCGAAACCGAGATCCGCCAGACTTTGCGCGACCCGTTCCCGTCGTTGCTTGGCGGCGGGGGCATCAAACTGTGCTGGCTGGCCCGGTACCCACAGTGGTTTCTCTTCCTCGACCTTCTTTCCGTCCGCATCGGCCCAGGTCATGACGCCGCCATAATCGGAAAACTCAGTGGGGCGCGCTCCATCAGGGGCCCGGCGCTGACCGAGCAGCTTGGCGAGCTGCTCCCGGACTTCCGCAGGCCCGTCAACGCGAATCGTACCGGCATACCGGCGCGGCCCTTCGTCGATGCTGACGACGATCCGTTGTGTGTCGTCGTCCAGCCGCACCGCGATCGTCGCTTCTCGAAATCCGGCGCGTCGGTATCCTCGAAGAAGATACTGCTGAACCGAGTCGGCAAAACCCTGCAGTGGCGCCGACGGATGGCTCGCCATGAAATACTGAAAATTGCCGGCCAGCCCTTTCTTGATCACCGCCGAGTCAAGTTCGTGGGCACCGTCGATCTGGATGCGCGCGGGGTCCCCCCACGCCCCAACCGGCCCTGCGACCTGCGGACTCTCCGCCAACAGCGGTGTGGAGACGGTCACCAAAATCAAGAATTTGACAGCGGCAAGAAGGCGATCCAGCATCATAACGCTCCCGAGGGTCAAAAAATGATGGGCGGCACTGTACTGCGATTGTCTGTTTTTTCGCAATATCGGTGATGGGCCGAATCCACGGCGATCACCTATGCCGGGATCGCTGGATGCGAACTCGGTCAAAGAATTCAGCGCGGGAATCTCCAGGCAGCGTTGCAACGTTACTGAGGACTTCACGACTGCTAGCATCCCAGGCGGATTCTCGATCAACCGCTCGCGCTCCATCGGTGACCAAGGCAATCATTATCATCCAGCGGCCGAACCGCGACATTTTCGTCAGCCGGGCTGAAGGTTTACGGAATTGATGTGCCCCGATCAAAGGCCACGTCAACTCCGATACGATTCGGTACAATCGCGGGGCCGTATTCGATTATCAACCAAGGAGAAATCACGTTGACTGCACCACTGAACTATCGCCCCGACGCCGCTGCCATGATCATCGGCGTCGGCCTGATGGGCCAGCACTTGGCGACTCACGTGGCGGACTGGCTGAAATTGCGAAAGCTGGTCCTGGTGGATCACTTGCCAACCATTGTGGTTGGCCAGGAGAGGATCGCGCTGGCCGATTTTGCCAGTTCGATATCGTCGGCCAGCGCTGGTCCCCTGGAGGTTGTCGCCGAGACCGTGGACGTGACCGACGAGCACGAAGTGCGCCAGTTGTTTGAACGCCATCCCCAGATCAGCTATTTCCAGCACACGGCAGGCATTGCCCCCAAGCCGCTGACACCACCTGAAGAACTGACCAAAGAGGACGTGCTCGGTGCCTGCGAGGTCAACCTGTGGGGCGCGCACAATGTGATCAAGCAAGGCGTGAAACATGGCGGGTTCGCTCGGGACGCCCGCGGTGTCATCATTCTCTCGACCTCAGCGACCGTTGGCGCCGAAGGCCGCGCCAGCGCCGCGTATGAGGAATCCAAGGGCGGATTGCTCAACTTGCTGAAGCTCCAATCACGCCACTTTGTCGAAACCCATGGGTTGATACTCAATGGGCTCGCACCCTCGCCACTGCGGGGCCCGATGGCGGCGCAAAACGAAATCAGCGCAGGACGGCTCCAGGCCGTTGAGGATGCGATGCCGCTGGGAGGGCTGACCGCGCCGAACCACATTTCCGCCGCCACGATGTTCTTTTGGTCGCGTGATTGCTGGTGCGTCGGCGAAGTCCTCACCATTGATGGCGGCTACACGAAGCATCTGCCAATTTACGGCCCGCTGGCAGCATCGTGACTCGCATCACGGACTCAGGATCGCGTCACCGTAGCGGGTCCGACATGGCGTCGGGGGATACGACCAAGATGATCGTGCCCTCGCGCCACAGCGCCAGATGAAACGGGTCTTACCACATCTGCTGGAACATCGCGTGAAACGTGCCGGACATCAAACGTGGTTTGCGGATTATGCGTCGTGGCATCCGCTTTATCAAGCGGATCTGAGTGCCATTTCCGAGCTCGACCCGCTGCCAGTACGTAGACACCGCCGTGTTTGCCCCGTTGCTGGCCAACACGTTGTCCCGCCTGGTGACCTTCCCGCGTTCGAGCACGTCAGAACTGCCCGCATCGAGCGCCGTCATGCGGGACGGACCGACATAGAAAGCCACGCCGCGTTGAATCGAGTTCATCAGCCAACGTTCTGCGCGGCTAGTTGACATCAACTTCAGCGAGGAAGATCGCCAGTTCGGACTGCGCGACGTCTGCCTCCAACGCGTGTGCTCGCAAGTCCGCCTCGGCCCGATCAAGTTGTTGCTGCGCG
>JAUIHJ010000641.1 GCA_030432015.1 bacterium | reverse complement strand
AGTGTTCGGCGAGCAAGATGACGTCGTCGCCGCGCTGCCGAAGCGAAGGCAGTTCGATGTGAATTACGCCAAGCCGATAGAATAGATCGCGGCGAAATCGACCTGCGTTGACCTCGATTTCCAAATCGCGATTCGTTGCACATACAAAACGCGTATCGACTTGGACGGGCGTGGTCTGGCCGACAGGCGTAAACGTCTGTTCTTGCACGACACGGAGCAACTTGGCCTGGAGCGATGCCGGCAGTTCACCAATTTCGTCGAAAAACGCCGTGCCGTGATCGCATTGCCTGAGCAGGCCCTGCTGATCCTTCACCGCTCCTGTGAAGGAACCCTTGACGTGTCCAAACAATACCGACTCAAAAAGCGCTTCGGGAACGGCGGTGCAGTCGATGACTTGGAAATTGTGTTTCGCACGTGTGCTGCGGTGATGGATGGTCCGCGCGACGACTTCCTTGCCAGTGCCACTCTCACCGGTGATCAAGATATTCGTATCGGTTCCGGCGACTCGATCAACGACGTCAAACAATTCAAGCATCCGGGGGCTATTCCCGATGATATCGGGGAATGTCGCCGCTAGTTCGCGCCGGTCGCCGTCGTCACGGTCGACGGCAGGTGCGCTATCCGCGCGGTGAGCCAAGGCGCGCCGAACACTTGACAAGAGGTCATCGTATTTGACGGGCTTGAGCAGGTAATCAGCGATGCCCAGCCGCAGGCTCTCGATCGCAGTGGGAATCGATGGCACACCGGTAATCACGATCAGCGGGATATGCGGCCATTCGTTCCGCCCTTGATGTAACAACTCCAGCTTCAAATTGCCGGGCATATTCAGGTCAGACAACACCAGGTCAAAGGATTCACGCGATAGTGCTTCGAGCGCTGCGTGAGCATCCGATACGCATTCGCACTCGTAGCCCGCTTTGCGCAGCAGTTCACCCGTCGTCCGCAAGTAGAGTGGCTCGTCGTCGGCGACGAGAATTTTGGCAGTCGGTTGTTCCATCATTCGTCTTGTTGTCACCGCTACGATGTGATTCGTCGATCCAGTAACTCAGCTGCAACGAGCTCGTTTACTGCTTGTTCAAGTTCTCATTGTCCCCGCTATTTCCTCCACCCTCGATGCTGGTGGGGAAAATGGCCGTGAATCGACTGCCTTTCCCAACGCAGGAATCCACTTCGATGGAACCACCCATCGCTTCAATTAAGCTTCGCGACACCGACAAGCCTAAGCCCATGCCGCTCTTCGGCTGGCCGCCCTTGGTCGTGAAAAAAGGATCGAAAATGTGCGGCAATACGTCGTCCGCGATGCCTCCACCCTGGTCGGCAACGGTCACGCTGACTTGACGGCTTGAACATTCAATGCGAATCGTCACCACCTGGGAGTGAGGTGAAGCCTGGATTGCATTGCGGATCAAGTTGTAGAGGATCTGTTTGACTTCACCTTCGGGTAGCCGCACCGGCATCGAACGCCCCGTCAACTTGATCTCCAACGTGATGTGATGTTTGCGCGTTACGCCTTCCAGCAATGTTGTAATGTCCGCAATTGTTCGCGGGATCTCGAATTCGTTTGCGGCCTGCGGGCCCCGACGATAGAGCTGATACATCTGGTGAACGATCGAGCTAATGCGTTCGATCTCGCGGTCAATCAATTCGAGCAATTCGTAGTGCTCGTCCTCTGGTGTTAGATCGGCCTTGATCAGCTCGAATGCATTGCGGATGCCGGCCAACGGGTTGTTCACTTCATGCGCGACGCCCGCAGCGAGTTGCCCTAGTGCGGCAAGTTTTTCCATCTGTCGGCGATGGCGTTCGAGCTGCTGGATGCGTGCCGTGCGTTCCTGTACGAGCTGCTCCAGATGCTCAGCGTGAAGTCGGATCTGGTCCCGCAAAAGGCGGCGTTCGGTAATGTCGCGAATGCTGGTACGAAAGCCCAGATGGTTGCCGACGTCGTTGTACATCGGTTGCCACGAAACTGCCATCCAGCGCTTCTCACCATTGCGGTGAATCGATTGAAATTCCACGTCATTGGAGGACCCACCCCCCTTGGCGTCGGCAAGCATCTCAGCAATTCGTCCGTGGTGGTCCGCGGCAGTCAAAGGAAGCGGGTAGTCATCCATTAACAGGCATTCTTCAGGGCTGTATCCGGTGACTCGCTCGACGGCGGAATTTACCCAGATCAGACGACCGTCCGGCGCGTGCCAACTCTCCCAGTCATAGGTGTAAGTGGCGACGGCGCGAAAACAACCGTCGCTCAGTTCACCCTCGCGAACGGCGTCATGGCAAGTGATCTCACGGGCCTTATTGTTCTTGGGCGACGACAAAGTCTTCTGTCCAATCATGACATCGCGGTGTTGCTAACCCGTACCGGTTGAAACGAGATTTCAGAGACTCGTCATGGTCCGCGGGCCGTTTGGCACTCGCATTCTACCAGATCGCCCAGCTTGAAGCGGGTACGACACGTCCCCCAAGGGCTTCAACATCGCCATTCCTGCGTCGATGATATCGGTGTCCACTGGGGAAGCAACCATGCAGATGAACTCCGCCATTAAGTTGGCATTGGTAACAGGACTGAACGCGTCTCTGCTGCCGAGGCGCAGGCCGCGTCATCGATGCCGCGCCACAGGGTCCTTCGCCGACGCGCCTCGCATTACCGATCGACCCGCCGGACGGCAAAGCCCGTGACAGTCCCTCGGCGAACGCCGAATTATCCTCGGTCGTTTAGTCGACGAGCGAGTTCTTGTGGGCGGTGTCGGTCATCGTATTGGCAGGGCGCGGAGGGCAAACGCCGCTGCCAAAACGATGATCCAGATCAAGTGATCACGGATTTCCGACACCAGGGCGAAATGGGCATCACGAGATCGAAGCGGGTTTGAGAACTTTTCATATCAGGCTCCGTGACGATCACCATTCGTCTTGCACGCGTTCGTCTTGGTTTGTTGTGCAATGCTTGTGCCGAATCCTTACGTGTCATTCGAGTTTTCTAATATGACATGCGTCGTTGATGCAAGACCGCAGCTTGACCACGTAATCGCGCTGCCGAATCCGCAACTTCCGTTTCGAGTGACGCGAACGTGTGCTGCCCGCCGCCCGATGCAACCAGTCATCGCTGGATAAGTGTCAACAGCAGATGACAGTGTCTCCTTGAGGCGACATAGGCTACGAGGCTCAGCGCGAGACGGTGTGCAATCGCCTGGATCGAATTCTCTGCTTGACCCCAGGAAGGTCCGTGGATACAAAACATGCTAAAGGCGAGCCGGTTTTGCCTGGTAGGCGGTTTGCCTCAAGATGCAACTTGCGGCCCATACTTCTGGTACCCTGCGAAACTTGATGTTTCTGGCCGCGGTCGGCGAGCAACCGCGGCGCAGGTACCGCAGCGGCAACGTTGTCTCGGCGAATCACCGGGCCAAATCGTCAAGCAACGCACGCCGTGAATGAACAAGCCGAATCCCGCCCTCAATTTGTTTTGCCAGCCATCAGTCCGCGGAGTTGTCATGAAGCAGCTGTATCCTCTCACCGTCCTTGTTGCTGCTGCCGTGATGGTCGCGGCCGTGACCATGTCTGGAGCCAACGACACCAATGCCGAAGACAAGCCGGCAACCGCGACAGCGGCAAATAGAGCCGCCGTCGAGCCGACTCGGGAAATCGTGCGAACACCAGATCATCACAACAAGCAAGTCGCTCTCATCGTTACCGACAGATGCGGTCACGATGAGGATGGTGTTGCCGCTGGCAGCGCGGAGAACGAGACACGCCTTGAAGCGGATGACGATTCGAGACTCACACTGGCTGCCGCTCGTGAGCGCGCGAAAGTCATGCACGACATCTACGCGGCAACGCTGGATGTGTTGCACCACCGCTACTTCCACGGCGATCGGGCGACCGTTCCGGCGCGCGCCATGCAGGACATCTTTAAAGAGATCGAGCGGCAGTCGAAAACGGAGGCCCGTTGGATCTCCGCGAGCATGAAGCCGATGAGTATCAACCATGAACCCCAAGGAAAGTTTGAGAAGCGAGCTGCCCACGAGATTGCGGACGGGACAGATATGGTTGAGGTGGTCGAGGGTGGCTTCTACCGTCGAGCCGGAGCGATACCGCTCCGCGACGGATGCATTGGCTGCCATGCTGGTTTGTTCAATGCACGTGGCAAGAAGCCGCAATTCGCTGGCCTTGTCATTAGCGTGCCCATTCGCAGCGGCGACAGTGTCGAATCGAGCGATGGGCAGGTAGATCCGTAAGGCGATTGATCCTGCCGGTCTGGCTTGGATTCGACGGCGAGGATGGGGGTTCGTGAAGGACCGCAGGCAGTCACAACGAAATGGGCGCGAGCGACAAGATGACTCAAGAGAAAAAAATATCAAAAGTTGAAGCGATCAAGGTGGCGAGCGACGGCTTACGTGGCTCGATCGCACAGGAACTAGCTGATGAATCCGATCATGTGAGCGACGCGACCACGAAGCTGCTGAAGTTTCATGGCACGTATCAACAGGATAATCGCGATTCTCGCAAGGACCGTCGCCAGCAAGGTCTTGGTAAAGAGTACCAATTCATGGTGCGAAATCGGATTCCAGGCGGAAAGATCACGGCCGAGCAGTTTCTCGGTGAACTGGGGATCGCCGACGAATTTGGCAATGGCACGCTGCGGATTACGACGCGGCAAGGCATCCAATTGCACGGCGTCATCAAGGGAAATCTATGGAACACGATTCATCGGATCAACGCGATCAAGCTCACGACCCAATCGGCTTGCGGCGATGTGGAACGAAACGTCGTTTGCTGCCCTGCCCCGCTTCGCCATGACGCCATTCACGACCAGTTGCAAGAATTCGCTGACACGATTGCCGAGCACCTTAGCCCAAAGACTGGTGCCTACCGCGAGATTTGGCTTCAAGATCCGGCGACGGGTGCTAAACAGCAGGTTGTTGGGCAGCCGGAATACGACGAGCACGACCCGATCTA
>JAUIHJ010000640.1 GCA_030432015.1 bacterium | reverse complement strand
GGTCTCTGGTGGGCAAGCAGTGTTGGTGTCGTTGTTCTGAATCCAAAAACGGCGATGCTGCCATGGATAGGCAGGCAGATCGACGCATTGTCCGCGGGTCGCATAGAGCCCGGAAAAGTTTACGTCGCGGCCGTTCGCGTAGAGCGCGCTGACTGACCGCAGCAGCGCGTCGCGCGAGGCGGGGCCACGCCGCATGGTCGCCAAAACGGCCGCCTCGGATTGGCGCGTTTGGAGGCATTGCGAAATCGGGGTGCCCAGGACCGGATGTGGGCCAACTTCCAAGAAAAGGTGGCAGTCGTCTTCGATCAATCGGTCGATGGCGTCGGCGAACCGCACCGGCTGTCGCATGTTGCGACCCCAGTGGGCAGCGTCGAGTTCTTCGCCGGAGACCATCGCCCCCGTTACGCTCGAGACCATGGACCGCGTCGCCGGTCGCGGTTGAAGTCCCGACAATGCATCCAACAGCTCGCCCAGGATCGGCTCGACCTGCGGACTGTGGAAGGCATAGTTTACACCTAAATCGCGTGCGAATACGTTGCTGGCTTGGAGTTGTGCGAGGACTTCGGCAAGCGCGGATGGTTCGCCCGACAGCACGGTCGATGTGGGGCCGTTGACGGCCGCGACCGCGAGTCGATCTTCATAGCCCGCGATCGCCGCGACAGCCTCCTCCGCTGAGAGTCCGACCGCCGCCATGCGACCCTGTCCGGTCGCACGCTGCATCAGACGTGCACGGTGGAAGACGATCTTCAACGCGTCATCCAACGAAAATACGCCCGCGGCGTAGGCGGCGGCAATCTCGCCTGCGCTATGGCCAAGCACGATATCCGGGTGAATGCCCCATGACGCGTACAACTCCAGCAACGCCAATTGGACTGCAAAGATGGCCGGCTGGGCGACCTCCGTGTCCGCCAAGCGAGAGGTGGCCTCGTCCGCCTGCAGTTCATCCAGCAAAGACCAGCCCGCGTATTGCCGCAACAATGTATCGCATTGCGTCATCACGTCGCAAAAGACCGGCTCCTGCGCCAGCAGGTCCTGCCCCATTCCGACCCACTGCGAGCCTTGACCGGAAAAGATGAATGCCAAACGTGGTGAATGATTCGCGCCGCGACCGCGACGTTGATCGGTGGAAAGGTCCGCCAACCGCTCGCCGAGTTCCGCGGTTGTGCGTCCCACGACCGCGAGGCGGTGCGGGTGGTGGCTGCGGCGGACACTGGCGGTGTAGCAAATGTCGCCCACGGCTGCTGCGTTGCTGGCGGCACCAAGGTGCTGGCAGTATCGTTCCGCAAGTGCCGCCAACGCGGCCTTACTGCGGGCCGAAATCGGCAGGATGTACGCTTGGTCGCGGGCCGTTGCCAGTGGACTGGGACCGACCGGCGGTGCCGCTTCCAGGACGGCGTGGGCGTTGGTGCCGCTGAGCCCGAAGGAACTCACGCCGGCGAACCGCCGCTCGTATCCGGCCGGCCACGGCGTTGCTTCCTGCGGTACGAAGAACGGAGTCTGGTCCAGGGAGATGCTGGGATTCAGAGCTTCCAAATGCAAGTGCTGCGGGATCGTGCCGTGCTGCAGGCATAGCACGGCTTTGATCAGACCTGCAACGCCAGCCGCGGCTTCCAGATGACCCATGTTGGTCTTGACCGAACCGAGGGCACATTGAAGGCCATTAGCCCGTGGTTGGCCGATGATCTCGGTGAGGGCCTCAATTTCAATCGGATCTCCGATCGGCGTGCCTGTGCCGTGCGTCTCGACGAACGAGATCTGATCGGCCGGAACCCCGGCCACATCGAGCGCTCGACGGACGACTGCCTGTTGAGCACGGCCGTTGGGGGCCGACAGGCGTGTGCCCCGTCCATCCTGACTGGTCGCCGAACCTCGAATCAATGCCAGGATGGGGTCGCCATCCGCCTGGGCATCCGAGAGACGTTTGAGGACGACAAATCCGCAGCCTTCGCCACGGACGATTCCGTTCGCTTTGGAATCAAAGGTCTTGCATCGACCGTCCGGGGCCATCATGCCCCATTTCGAAAGAAACACAGTCGCGTGCGGCGCGACCATCAAATTGACGCCCCCGGCAACCGCCATGTTGCATTCGCGCGAAAGCAAGCTCTGGCAAGCGAGGTGGACGGCCACCAACGACGAGGAGCACGCGGTATCGATCGCGACGCTGGAACCACGCAAGTCGAGCAGGTACGAGAGTCGTCCGACCGCGATGCTGTGACAGCCACCAAGGCCGGCATACCCGTCAAACTGCCGCACGTCGCCGGCCTGCAAGAACCAGTAGTCGGTTGCGCAGATGCCGCCGAAGACGCCGGTTGTGGTGCCCGATAAGTTCTTCTCAGACTGCCCGGCGTTCTCCAACGCCTCCCAGCAAACTTCCAATAGCAGTCGCTGCTGTGGATCCATGCGCGAGGCTTCGCGCGGCGAAATGCCGAAGAACGATGCGTCGAACTGATCAACTTCGTCCAGAAACGCGCCCCAGCGCGTGCTCATCTTGCCAGGGGTGGCCGGATCGGCATCAAAATAATCGTCAATCGACCAACGGTCGGCCGGGACTTCCGTGACCGTGTCGCGTCCTTCAGTCAGCATTTGCCAGAATTCTTCCGGCGAGTTGGCCCCGCCGGGAAAACGGCAGCTCATGCCGATCACGGCAATAGGCTCCGCGGGCGGCGCCAAAACGCTGGCTAATTCGGCTTTGCGCTCGGGGGGCAGATTGGCAATGAGCCTCTTCAAGTCGTCATTCATGATGCGTTCCGGGGGTCACTCTCTTTCGCCAAGAGCTCGTACAGCATGGCTTCCGAGTCCGCGCTAGAATCCACATCAAGGGACATCGCCGGGCGACTGACGTCGAGTGACCCGTCCGCTGCGGCACTGCCGGCTTCTGCTTGGAGGCTGATCTGGCTCTTGCCCGCGATGTGCGAGGCGACCTCGGAAATCGTGGGATGGTTCCATACAAGCGTGTTGGAAAGCGTGATACCAAATTCGTGTTGCAGCCGGCTTACCAGTTCAATGCCGCGCAACGAATCCAGCCCGTAGGAACCGAGCGGCTCGCCCGCCTTGATCTTCCGTGCGTCAATTGCCAGAACTGCGGCCAGTTGCTCGCACAAGTAGCCCTCGAGCATGCGACGTCGCTCCTGCGGTTTGGCGGCCAGGATTGCGGCCCGCTGACGCCCGACGGCTTGTTGCTGCTGGCGTGGTTCGCCAATTTCGGGGAGCTTCGACTCGCAGCGCACGTCGAGCCGACCAGCGAGGTAGTCCTCGCGACAGGCGTGCCGCTGGATCTTTCCACTTGATGTCTTATTGATGCTGCCGAAGTTCAGCAACACCACGGACGTGGCCATCAGATCGAACTCGGCGGATACCGCCGCACGCACCGCCGTGGCGGCAGCATCCAAATCTGCCTCGGTCGCCTTGCGGTATTGGCGGTCAATTTCCTGCGCGACGATCAATTGCTCTTGCCCGTCGTGGTCGATTGAAAAGACCGCGCCGAAGCCTTTGCGGAGGGCAGGGTGTGCGTTCTCGGCAACCCATTCGATGTCCTGCGGGTAAAAGTTGCTACCGCGCACAATGATCAAGTCCTTGAGGCGACCGGTGATGAACAACTCGCCGTCCAGGACAACGCCCAAGTCGCCTGTCCGCAAAAAGGGACCGGTTCCGTCCGCCAGTTGCGCTCCAAATGTATTGTCCGAATCGGGATGCTGCCAATAGCCGGCGGCAACCGTCGGGCCAGCGACCCAAATCTCGCCCACGCAGTCCGCCGAGCACGGTAGCTGCTGCTGTGGGTCGACAATCGTGATCGACGTGTCATGGCGCAAATGACCGCACCCAATGATTGTGCGAGATTTGGCAGTGCCTGCGGCAACGCATTCAATCCGGCCCTGCTCGAAAGCGGCGGCGCCCACGTGTCGCACGATCGGGCCATCCAGTTTGTTGCCACCGGTGACCATTAGGGTCGATTCCGCCAGGCCGTAACAAGGAAAAAGGAACTCGCGCCGAAAGCCCGCTGGCGCGAAGGCGGTGGCAAAGCGGTCCAACGTCTCCGCGCGAACCGGTTCGGCGCCGGAATAGGCCATCGTCCAGCAGGAAAGGTCCAGCTCCGCCGCCTGCTCAGGGGAGATCTTCCGGGAACAGAGGTCGTAGGCGAAGTTGGGCGCGCCGCTGTGTGTGGCGCGAAAGCGAGAGATTGCCTGCAGCCAGCGGATCGGCTTCTGAACGAAATGAGCGGGTGACATCACGACCGCAGGAAAGCCGGTGAAGATCGGGTCGAGCAAACCTTCGATGAGCCCCATGTCGTGAAAATGCGGCAGCCAAGTGACGGCCCGGGTCTCGTGCGAGAGGCCAAACGCATCTTGCATATAGGCGCAGTTGTAAGACAGGTTGCCGTGTGTCACCATCACGCCGCGCGGCGACGAAGTGGATCCCGACGTGTATTGCAAATAAGCCAGATCATCGCCGGAAATCGAAACGGGCTTCCAGCCGGCGGGAATCGGATGGTCGAAGGTGTCCGTTGGAACGTATTCGACCGACGACAACCGCGCATTGTCGCCCCACTGGGCCGCGAGATCGGACAGCGTCTTTTCGACCGTCAGTGCCAGGCGGGAACCGGAGTCTTCGATGACCCGCTCCAACCGATCGAGCGTTCGGTTGGGCCGCGGCGGATACAGGGGAATCCCGATGAGTCCGGCATACAAGCAGCCGAAGAAGGCACGGATGAATTCGGGGCCAGGTGGATACAGCAATAATACGCGATCCCCTCGCGTCGCGATTTGCTGGAGGCCAACGGCAATCCGGGTCGCCGCCAGATCGAGCTCCGCATAGGTGATGTGGGATTCGTCGAGTTCGCCATCTAATAGGTAGATGAATGCCAGCTGATCGGGTGACTCGAGCGCCCGGCGACGCAGAATGGCGACAAGATCCTCCGCACCATCAGACAACCCTTTTGAGGGTGACCCC
>JAUIHJ010000639.1 GCA_030432015.1 bacterium | reverse complement strand
ACCAATTGGATGGAGCCGGTGGATTTGGACCATGCGACGATGTCGACCGTGATCAACAGCGGCGCGGGAAGCATGGGAAGTCAGCATCCAGGCGGGATGGTGGTTGCGCTGGCGGACGGGTCGGTCCGCTTCATCGCCGCGACGATCGATCCAGGCGTCCTGCAATCGCTGATCACGCGTAGCGATGGGAATCCGATCCCCACGTTTTGAGACGCCGCGCGCCTGTTCTCCTGCCGCAAGGAGCAACCGCGACTCGTACGGTACCCACCGACCCGTGTGTCCAGCGCGGTGGCGCAAGCCGCCGTAGGTTGACCGCCGGACGCCGGTGCGCCATGAACGCAGCACCTGCCCCGGATGGGATGATATTGGTCGTATTTCGAGCGATATGCTATATTCAGCCGCTTGAGCCTTGATCTCTCGAAAATCTCATCATTAAGGAACCACCATGTCGACGGCACCTCAGCAGGGCATTTACCAATCGATCACGCAGTGTATCGGCAATACGCCGCTCGTGGCGTTGCAGCGGCTGACCGAAGGCTGCGTGGCCACTGTGGTCGCCAAGGTGGAAAACATGAACCCGCTGTGGAGTGTCAAAGACCGGCTCGGCTTCGCCATGATCGAAGCGGCGGAACGCGATGGCAAGATTAATGAGAACACGGTCATCATTGAACCGACCAGTGGCAACACCGGAATCGGGCTGGCCTATGTCTGTGCAGCTCGAGGTTACAAGTTGCGCGTCACGATGCCGGAGAGCATGACCAAGGAACGGCGGCGGATGTTACGCGCGCTGGGTGCCGAGCTTGTCTTGACGCCGGCGGCCGAGGGGATGCCCGGGGCCGTGCGCAAGGCGGAAGAATTGGTTGCCGAAGATCCCGATCGCTACTTTATGCCGCAGCAATTCAAGAATCCGGCCAACGCGGAAATTCACCGCCGGACAACCGCGACTGAGATTTGGCGCGATACCGACGGAAAGATCGATATCTTCGTCGCCGGCGTCGGCACCGGCGGGACGATCACCGGTGTTTCAGAGAAGCTCAAGGAGAGTAAACCGTCCCTGCAATCCATTGCCGTTGAACCTGCAAACAGCCCAGTCATCACCCAACGCAAGGCGGGTGAAGCACTCAAGCCGGGCAAGCACACGATTCAAGGCATCGGGGCCGGCTTCATTCCTGACGTCCTGAATGTCGACATCATCGACGATGTCGTCCAGGTTACCGATGAGGACGCGGCGGAAACGGCACGCCAACTCGCATCGCAAGAAGGGCTGATGTGCGGCATCAGCAGCGGCGCCGCAGCCTGGGCGGCATTGGAAGTCGCCAAGCGGCCAGAAAACGCGGGCAAACTGCTCGTTGTGGTCCTGCCAGATATCGGCGAACGCTATCTCTCGACGAGCCTGTATCCGGAATAGGGGGCGGCGCCAGAATTTCTCGGTCGCTGTGGTTATAATTCATGCACGTCCTGCAGCATGCGTCCGATTTTACGCGGCCATGCTCATCCGCCGGGGCGTTGTTGACCCGCCAGCCGACCGCCTTACCCCATGGCCGCCACCATGCACACCACGCTGTTTCCGTCCCCGTTGAACTCGTCCGTCGCCGTCCTGTTGTTGCTGGTCGCCCTGCCCATCCCGTTGGCCCGAGCGCAGGACAAGGAGCCGACGATTGCCGAATTGGCTGCGCAGCTTCCAAGCGTCCCCGCACGGGAACCGGCCGCGTCACGCGATCAGGTCGAAATGCCCCACGGCTTTCGCGCCACCCTGGTGGCTGCCGAACCGTTGGTTCGTGACCCCGTGGCGGTCGATTTTGACGAGCAGGGGCGGATGTACGTGGTGGAGCTTCCGCAGTACAACGGCTACGCGGTCGAGGGTTTTCAGGCGCAGGGAACGATCCGCATGCTCGAAGACGCGGACGGGGATGGCCAGTTCGAGAAGAGCACGGTCTACGTTGACAATCTCGATTATCCGACGGCCGTGGCCTGCTGGGATGGCGGTCTATTTGTCGGTGCGGCTCCCGACCTGCTG
This sequence comes from bacterium, assembly GCA_030432015.1. Lineage (GTDB taxonomy): Bacteria > Planctomycetota > Planctomycetia > Pirellulales > Pirellulaceae > ARS98. The sequence continues at coordinate 2,935 of JAUIHJ010000639.1, read as the reverse complement.
TATGTGAAGGACACCAATGGCGACGGAAAAGTCGATACGCGCCGGGTGGTCTTCACCGGCTTCGGTAAAGACAAGGCGGGTGAGGCGCATTTGAATTCGTTCCGCTGGGGTTTCGACAACCGATTTCATTTCTCGACCAACCTGTCCGGCGGCGAAATTCGAATCGGTGACGCGACCGATGGTCCGGCCGTTTCGGCGCGCGGCCGGGGCATGATTTTTGACCCGCATGACCTGACGCATTTCGAACTGACCAGCGGTGGCGGACAGCACGGGATGAGCATGGATGACTGGGGCCAGAAGTTCGTTTGCTCCAACAGTGTGCCGGCACAAACCCTGATGTTGGACGATCGCTATTTGGCGAGGAATCCCTTTCTGCAAGCGCCGGCCCCGGCTGTCGATATCGCCCCGGAAGGAAAGTTCACCAAGCTGTTTCGCATCAGTCCCAATGAACCTTGGCGTGAACTGCGAACCAGTCTTCGCAAGACGGGCAAATTCCGCGGGTCCGACGAAGGGGGAACGCCGTTTGGTTTTTTTACGGGAGCGACCGGGATTACCGTTTATCGAGGTGATGCCTGGCCGGAAAAATATCATGGCAACCTGTTGGTCGGCGACGTCGCCAATAATCTGATTTATCGCGCGATCTTGGAAGCGGACGGGGTCGGCTTGGTGGCGCGGCGCGCCGATCCAGGACGCGAGTTTTTTGCCAGTCGCGATATCTGGACCCGCCCGGTGCAGCTTGCCAATGCGCCGGATGGTTCGCTCTTTGTTCTGGATATCTATCGCGGCCTCATCGAAGGTGCGGCATTTCTCCCGCCGGAGTTCCTGGAGTTTGTCAATCCTGTCAGCGGCAACGAACGCGGACGAATCTATCGCCTTGCGCCGGAGCGCTTCGAGCCGCGGGCGATCCCCAACCTTGGGGCCGCCACAACGGTTGAACTTGTGGCGTGGCTCGAGCATCCCAACGGCTGGCATCGGGACACCGCGTCCCGATTGATCTATCAGCGCCAAGATCGTTCTGCGATTGCTCCGCTAAAGAAAACGGTTGTCGCCAGTACCGCGGCGGTCGGCCGTATGACGGCCCTGTATTCGCTGGCGGGGTTGGATGCCGTCGACGAGGTGACGCTGCTTTCGGCGCTTGCGGATCCTCACCCGATGGTCCGGGTTCACGCGCTCAAGGTCGCTGAATCGCAGGCTCAATCATCGCCGGCGATGGCGGTACGATTCTGTGACCTGGCGGGTGACTCTGATATCCGGGTCCGCTACCAGGCGGCATTCTCGTTGGGCGTGATCGACGGTTCGTCACGCAATCAGGCACTGGCCCAAATCACCCTCTCCGACGGCGCCGACCCCTGGATGCGTTTGGCGGTGCTCAGTTCTTTAAGCGAGGGCGCTGGCGAAGTGTTCGATGTGGTGGGCCAGGATGCCGCGTTCCGTGCCACCGCACACGGCCGTGACTTTCTCTTGACGCTGGCCCGCCAGATCGGGGCTGTCAATCGAACCGACGAACTCGCCGTTGTATTGAAGCTGATGAATCGTTTGCCAGCAGGTGAGAAGCGTTTCGCCGAGGATCTGGTACAGGCTTTGGTTGAGAAGCAGACGGGCGCGGCACGCGAACGCATGCTGGCGGCTGCCGGTGGCAAGGCGGGCGAACTTCTCACACAATTGCTCGACGAATCACGGGCCGTCGCCCGCGATCCCCAGCAGAAGATCACCGCCCGCGTCGCCGCCATTCGTAGCCTCCGTCTGGCGCCGTTCAACGAGGTGCAGGCGTTATTTGACGGCTTGCTCGATTTGCAACAACCAATCGAAGTGCAGGCGGCCGTGTTGGCATCGTTGGCCGAGTACGACAGTCCCGAAGTGGCGACTTTGGTGCTCCATGCCTGGCGGGGGCTCAGTCCGGCCTTGAGGGCGCAGGCGGCCGAAACATTGCTGGCACGCCCGGTGTGGATTGCCGCGTTATTGCAGCAGGTCGAATCCGGTCAGGTGGGCCGTGGTGACCTGGATCCGGCCCGCGTTGGGTTGCTCAAGAAACATCCGGATCGAAAGATTGCAGACCGCGTGACCAAGCTCTTTTCGGGCAACGGACTGCCGCAACGCCAGGAAGTGATCACGCGCTACCAGGCTGCGCTGTCGCTGGCTGGCGATGCCAACCGCGGCAAGGCCACCTTCAAGAAGGTCTGTGCGGCGTGCCACCAGTTGGAAGGTGTCGGAACGGCCATTGGTGCCGACCTCAAAGGCATCCGGAGTCGGGGAATGCCGGCCGTCATGTTGAATATCCTGGATCCAAATCGTGAAGTGAAACCGCAGTTTCAATCGTATGTCATTCAGACGGACGATGGCCGCGTGACCACCGGGATGATCGAAGAAGAGAGCGCCAATAGTCTGACCATCCGACGGCCCGATGGCACGCAGACAACGATTTCCCGAACCCAGATTGAAACGCTGCAGAGCACCGGGATCTCGTTCATGCCGGAAGGTCTGGAAAAAGAAGTGGACCCGCAGGCGATGGCAGATCTGTTGAGCTACTTCGACGAGTTGCCGTAACGCAGTTCAGGAATTCAAGCGACGGGCCGTGTGACCACTGCGACGCATTCGCCCTGACTGGTCAGCGGCACACTGCGGCGGGCGAAGAGCAACCCGCTGCTGCGCGCCATAACGTCCTCCGGAGCACACTCCGGATGTTCGAGATCGTGGATTCGGCCCACCACTTGGCCATTCTGCACCGGATCGCCCAATTCCAGGAGTGGTTCAAACAGGCCACTGGACGTTGCCATGAGGTAGTCCTGCTCGTCACCGGCCTCGACGACTTGCGCTTCGCCTTGCGTTGCGACTGCCGGTTTCTGGCGGAGAATATCCGCCCAGTGCAGGACATGGTCGACACCGCGTCGCGTGATCTCCAGTGTCTCGACGCCAAACTGGGCCTTGCTGCCCATCT
>JAUIHJ010000638.1 GCA_030432015.1 bacterium | reverse complement strand
GGCCACGCGCCCCGGTTCATGGCGATAGACGAGCGGTTTCTGGCCCAGACGATCACGCCCCAGCAGCAACCGCCCTCGATTGACATCCCAAATGGCGATGGCAAACATGCCGTTGAGATGGCTGAGGCAATCGACCCCTTCGTCCTCGTACAGATGGACGATGACTTCTGTATCACTGTCGGTCTGGAAGATGTGCCCGGCGCCTTCCAAGCGGCGACGCAGCGTCGCGTAGTTGTAAATTTCGCCGTTGAAGACGGTCCACACGGAACCATCTTCGTTGCCCATGGGCTGGTGTCCGCCCGTCAGGTCGATGATCGAAAGGCGGCGAAAGCCGAGTGCCACGCCGGGAAGGGGCGCGTACGGAGGTCGGATCGTGAATTCACTCTCGTAGCGGCCGTCGTCATCGGGCCCCCGATGACGGAGCACGTCGGTCATGCGACGGAGTGTGGCGGAATCAATCGCGCGATCCGGGTCGGTCCAAACTGCACCCGTGATACCGCACATCACATCAACCCATCAGGCAAGGAAGAGATCCGAACATCGCAGCGTGCTCCTTGAACGCGCGACGCATGACGATCATAGCACAAGTTCGCGATACAGTTCGGCGTGCCGCTCCACCATCTTTTCGACAGAAAATGCGTCGTGCATCCTCTGCCGGCCCGCCGCGCCGAGTCGACGCGCCAACGGGTCATCATTCAACAGTTGTTGGGTCTGGCGAGCGAACGCCGCGGCATCTCCCACGGGCACCAGAAAACCCGTCTGGTCCGGGACAACCAGATCGCGATTGCCGGCGATGTCGGTGGCGACGACCGGAACTCCTGCCGACATCGCCTCCATCAGCGCGTTGGACTGTCCTTCATAGCTACTTCCCAACCAGAAACAGTCGAGATGCGGCAATAGTTCCAGCACATCGTCGCGGGCTCCCAGGAAATGCACCTGATTTGATACGTCGATCTGGTTACAGTACTCCAGCAGGCGATCTTGCAGCGGGCCATCGCCGATAATCAGGAAGTGGACGTCGTCGCGCGCCGACTTGAGCAGATTGGCAGCCCAAAGCAAGTCCTTGTAGCCCTTCTGTGGCCACAGTCGCCCCACCGCGCCGATCAGACGCGTCTCCGCAGGCAGGCCCAGTTCCGCCAATACTTGTTCGCGGGCGCGCGTCGATGTCGCCGCTGGGGGAGTAATTCCGTTGGGAATCACCACGAATTTTTCCGGCGGTAATCCTTTCTCAACATAGAATTCCTGGACGCCAGTCGAGTTGGTGACGATGCGTGCGGTTCGGCGGGCGAGGCGACGGTCGATCGCCAGTTCGTGCCACGCCTTCCAGCGATCGACACACCGTTCGCCCGCGATGACATGTTTGACGCCGGCCCCAAAGGCCGCTTGGCGCCCATAGCTATTGGCCGCAAAGATCCAGGTATGAACCAGGTCGGGCGCGAGCCGGCGGATGAATTGTCGCAACTTCCAATATGCGGCGGGATCGACCTTCCAACGCTTGCCGATCAGCGTTACCGGAACGCCTTGCTGATCGAGCACTTCACGGTATGGACCATCGTGCGTCAGCAGGGCGACGTGCACGTCGAATTCGCCGCGCGGCAGTCCGCCGGCGAGCAACGTCAACTGTTTTTCCGCGCCGCCGCGGACGAGTGTCGGGATGATTTCGAGCACGCGGATGGTCATGATCGGTTCCGTTTTTCGGTCGCCAGCCGTTCGAAAAGGCGGCGGTGGAGATCTGCCGCGGTGGTCGGCGAGTGGCCGTTCGTTGCCGCGAGTCGCGCGGCCGCAGACATCTGTGCCGTCAAGTGCGGCGTCTCAAGCAGATTGCTGATGGCTGCCGCCAAGGCGGCGGAATCCGGGTGCGGGACCAACAATCCCTGCACATTCTCGGCAAGTAGCTCGCGATTCGCGTCGGTGGCGGAGGCGATGATCGGCAATCCCGCCGCCATCGCTTGTAACAAGGCAGGGGTCTCCGCGACGGACTGGTGTGCGGCGATACACAGGTCGGCAGCCTGAAACACATCCCCCAACTCGTCGAAGGAACCAGGCATGAAGCAATCGCGATGCAAACCGTAGTCGACGATGGCTTCATAGATGGCGTGACGACGCGGCCCATCGCCGATCAGCCACAGCTTCGCACCCGGCCAACGGCCGGCAATCGTCTTCCAGGCCTTAAACAAGGGGCGCAGGGCCGATACATCGTCCAGCCGTGTCACGCAGACGGCGATCGGCGTGACATCGTTGGCGGTCAGGTCATGATTGACCATCGCAAGCGTTTGTCGGGCGTCGATCCGCGTGGCACTCGATCGGATTGGCGGCACTGGAACGCCCCAGGGAATCTCGTGAATTCGGGTGGCATCATAGCCTGCTTCCGTCAAGCTGTGGGCGGTGCGGCGGGTGCTGACGGTGATCGCGTCCGCTTGCTGGCAACGCGCCATGATGCGTTTTCCAAATCGTGCTTGCTGTTGCCACGCCGCGTCATGTTCACCACCACGCAGAACGACGGGAACATGCGTCTTGAGTAGCGTGCCGACGGTCGCATAGGCTTCATTCCGCAGGTTGGCAACGTAAACTACATCGAATTCGCCGCGATGGTCGCGCAACCACCGTGTCACGCGGCGCAAGAACCGCAGAGTATGCCAGCCGCCTTGGGGAGGGTGGGGGATGCGATAAACTGGGACTTCACGGTGCACGACTTGCCGTGGCCAGTCCGGACCCCAAGCGGCGGTTAGAACCGTGCTGCCAACGCCGTAGTCCAATAGCGATTCGGCGAGGGTCGCCAATCCTCGCTCCATTTCGTCGGCCAGGGGCCAGTAGCGCGGAGTGACGATAAGCAGCCGCAACGGGTTCATGCGTTCTCGCCCGTGTGCGTGTCCGTCAGGTCCGCCGGCTCGAGGGCGGCCAGGTACCGCAGGTTGCGATAGTGATCCTGGTAGTCCAGGCCGTATCCAACCACGAACTCGTTGGGAATATCGAAGCCGACAAACTGCGTGTCAATCTTGACTTCCTGCCGTCCTTGTTTGCGGAGCAGGACAGCCGATTTGACCGACGTTGCCCCCATCTGTTCCAGCAATGGAATCACTTCGGCCAGCGTGTGGCCCGTGTCAAAGATGTCATCGACCAGCAACACATCGCGGCCTTTGACGTCCAACAGGAGGTCCGAATTGATGGTCATGGAACCGCGCGACGTCTCGCCGCGATAGCTACTCGCCTGCAACACACCGACGCGTAGCGGCATCTCGAGCTGCCTGATGAGATCCGCCAGCAAGACCACGCTTCCGGTCAAAACGCCTACGATGGTAAGTGGCTGGTCGCCGTAGTGGGCGCTGATTTCGCAGGCCATGCGGGCGACGCCGGCCTGGAGTTGCGGTTCGTCGAGGAGGACTTTCACGGGCAGCGATCTGGCGGTGCGAGGGCAATGGGATGGGGAAAGGTGGCGCGACCGTCCTATCGCATCCGACCCCGTCGTTGATATTCTAATGCGCGTTGCGCAAACATGTAGCGGGGCAAGTCCGTTGATTTTTCACCCCGTTGGCTTTGTCCCCCCACGGAACGAATGGCTCGCCGGGACCTGTCACACCGTGGCGAGGCACTGACAATTCACCGTTTTTCCCTGCGAGACCCGCATGACCGACGAATCTGGCAAGTGGACCGAAGAAACCGTGGGTGGCCACCCGTGCGATGTCTATCGACCGCCGGCCCACCACGAAATGAAGTATGTGGTGATCTACCTGCACGGCGTGCATCTTACTCGACTGGTCGATAACCGGGCGTTTTGCGCTCAGTTTGATCGCCACGGGCTCGCCGTGGTCGCGCCGCAAACGCAACGAAGTTGGTGGACCGACCGTATCTGCCCCGACTTTGATCCACAGGTGACAGCCGAGCAGCACGTGCTGCGATCAGTCGTGCCCTACATCGAGTCGACATTTGGCGCCATTCCCCCCCGAATCGCGCTGCTGGGAACCAGCATGGGCGGCCAGGGGGCGTTGCGGTTGTCCTACAAGCATCCCGACACGTTTCCAGTCGTGGCCGCGATTTCGCCGGCGATCGATTATCAGTTGCGGTATGCCGAGGATGAGTTGCTGCAGCACATGTACCCCGAAGCGGAAGCCGTTCGCCAAGATACCGCGACACTGCACATTCATCCACTCAACTGGCCTCGCCATCAATTCTTCTGCTGCTGCCCGGAAGATGTGCGGTGGTGGGAAAGCAGCGATCGCCTCCGGATGAAGTTATGGTCGCTGGGTGTACCGCATACGGCCGATCTGGAAACCAGTGGCGCGGGGCACGGATTCGAATACTACGACACGATGGCAGAGACGGCTGTTGGATTCTTGGCCGAACGGCTCGAACAGGAACGGCGCCGGATCGTGTGATGACACATCGACCGTCAATCGTCCAACATGCGCCGAAAGAATGTGTCTTTTTGCACAATCCGATAACGCTGTGTCGTCACGTTGCCTGTGTCACGGTACCGGCAAACCCACTGCACCTCGACGCCACCCGCACGGTCAGTGATTCGACACGGAATGGGTGAACCAGGGTCGTTTGGATCGTACACGTACTTCTTGCCGTCAGCCTGTTTTCCGATCAGGAAAACGTGGTGCGTTGACTCGACCGAGCCATCGGCAAAGGTCCGCGTGCCGCTGCCGAAGAAGGCATCGGTCCGGTCGGGCTCTCCATCGAGGACTGATTCCAGGGCTTTGGCGTTGACCACAAGGCTGTCTTCGGCAGCCAACAGATCCGCCGACGCAAGCACATCCAGTGCGCGCAAGGTAATGTCCCGTGCTGACCCGATGGGCACGCCGACAAAGTACAAACCCGCCGCCAGTGGCACCTTTTGGTAATTCACGCTGGACCCGCCTTTTGCACCCTCTATGATCACGCCCGATTGATACGGTGCGCAAGCACCGATCTGACCATGGTGGGAGTGAGTTCAAGATGATTGCCTTTTTCGATG
>JAUIHJ010000637.1 GCA_030432015.1 bacterium | reverse complement strand
CACTTCCACCACTCTCGACGGCGGCACGGTGTCCAGCGGCGCATTCGACTACAGCACCGGCAATCTGACCTTCACCTCCGGCACCCATGAACTGAGCGGCGCCCTCACCAACCTCAACACCCTCAGCGCCAGCCAGTCTGTTGTGCTTAACGGTTCCTCCGCCACCTGGTCGCCCTCCGGCGATATCGATGCCGGCAGCGTCACCCTGCAAAGCAACGCCAAGCTCAACGTCGAAACCATTCTGTTCCAGAATGTCACCGGTGCCTCATTTGGATCTTCCAGGTTCCAGACCCAGAGTGCGTTTTCGTAACGAGCCACTAGCTTGTTCGAGTCCGCCAAGAAGTTCAGGTCTCGCGCTCCGATCCCGGCATCTTTGCCTGGTAGCGGAAGCTCGTGCAAAGAAGCTTTTACAGGTGCGGAGAGATTTATTGCAACAAGTTTCGAACTGTCCGACAGCGCGATCCAACCTCGGCAGTTGCTGACGCTACAGCGTGATTCGTCTTCCAAATCCATCGGTACAACGATGGGCTTGCCACTCGAGTCGGTTAATTCGACAGACTCCGTTCCTTGGATGGAGGAAGACGCAACCGGAAGTACGTGCAACCTTCCGCTGGCGTCCAGTACAAGCAGTTCCTGATCGTTGTTTATCAGAAACAGCCTGACCGCACCGCCAATTTTACCTATCTTGCCTGGCGGATCAGTGTGGTCTGCATACATTCGAAACAAGTCGCCAGCCGGATTCGCGATTGTGAAAACATCGCCCGTACTATTCATTACACAGTCGACAACTTCGACGGGCAGCGCGGGCAGTGCCTGGCCACCACAATTCGACAACGCATTCGTAAGAGCGTCGCGCGCTGGCTCCACGATATCCTCCGCTTCCCGATACGTTGATAGAACGGATTCCGCGGCTAGCAGGACACCGAGTTGCGGGGCATCGGAGACGACGTCCCGGGAGTAGTTGGCATAGAGATTCGCATTCGAAACGCGGGTTGCCTTCTCGGCGAGCACGGAACGATCATACGCAAACCAAGCTGCCACACTTGAAAAAATGGCTAACAGCATCAACACACACGCCGTGATGGTAAGCCAACGAACTCGCTTCTGCGACTGTCGCATCAGGTTGAATGTATTGCGGAGATCATCGACGGTGGGAGCGGTTGGACCAATTTCCAGCCGGCCTTCGCGTTCGTCGATCCGTAGCCCGTCGGCGTCGAGAAAGTCGAACAACGGAGACTCAGTCTTTGAGGGATCAAGCGTGCCGTCAAAACTAATGGGAATAATCTGCCGATCGAACCGCGAGAAGATTTGGAGTTCCCGGAGCACAGGCTTCGAGGAATGAACATTCGGGGAGCCTACAAGCACAAGTCGGCTTGTTCGTCGGAGCGTCCAAGCCCCCACACGCTTCCAGTTGTCGCCCTTGGAATAGTCATCTGAATCGAGAAAGCATTCGAATCCGTCGGCTTCAAGACGATGTGCTAGCGCCTTCGCGTATATTCGGCCGTCGGACCAAGTGTACGAAATGAAGAAGTCGTACCCGAACAGCGAGTCAGAAAGTCGACGAAACAGCCCAGGAGTCCACAGTCTTTCGGTGGGGTCATTCGGAATCGCAGCACTCATGTCGCCCGCGCTCCCAATTTGCTTTCGTTGTTGAACAATTCGCGCTTTCAAACCGACCACGGCCTTCGCGTCAGTCGAAACTCGACAGGCTATGCGATGCACCCGGCTCGCTTGGCGAATGCAACCATCTAAGAAACGATGATACTACAGCTGACGGAACACGGCACTATATAGCGGCCGCACCCGAACCGCCGATCAGCGGTGCGTAGCCGAGGAGGGCGTGACACATTTCGCCAAGGCTCTTCACTTGCAATCCCCATGGCAGTCACCTGTGCACCGAAGCGGCCGAAACCGAACGAGTCAGAAAAGGTTCCTTTGATAACGCAAATTCCGGCTGATTCAGGCTTTGGGCGCCCTCGATGTCTTGCGCGACGGGTAGATGACGCATTTGAGCTGCCCGGAAAAACGTGTCTCACGCACGATCGTTAAGTAGCGCCGCTCAGCAAAGTTGAGAATCTGTCACACGTTGCCGACGTCTTCCCCATCACGTATCTTCGCGATTGGACACCGCACTCGCACGTGGTTATCTCGCATGCGAGCGTCGTCCGCACCGAAAAAGATGTATGGTGAACGGACGCCGATCGCGCACCTTGTCCAAAGCGGCGACGCGAGTGACCGTCTACTCGCCCGCTTCCACAAGCCGTCGACGAATTCGAGCCGCAATTGCGACTTGTTCGACCCCGTGCTATCCTGGCGGCCCAGGGTGATTTCTATCATCAATGAATACATCAACGTCTTGTCCTGAGAAGCCACAACTTTGGGAACGATCCATCAACCCCCAGAGCGTTTCCACGTCTTTGTCAGCTACACCACTCGTGAATGTGAAGTCGAACGCGTCAAGCCGATCGTAGACACTTTTTTGAATCATGTGCTTCGTCCGCTGATCGAAGAGACAATTGGTGAGCCGCCAGCGTTCTATGACGGGTATTCTCTTTACCACCCACCGTTTGATTGGTATTCACCATACGGAGGCCGCCACCTTTCAACGTACGAATTACAAGCGGCGATTGCATTCGCAATTGAAGAGAGCGAGATACTCTTGGCCTTTGTATCGCCGATGTATTTTGAGTCTGAATGGTGCCGCTTTGAATGGAATGAGATGAAGTCCAAGACATGGCGCCCTTGGTTTGACATTTGTCGACGGGCCCCGGTCGCTGAGCTTCGTGACAGGCGTACAAACAAACCCGGCTTCTTTGTCCGGGCATACGCACGCTTTCGAATGTGGTGCTGGAGTCTGATGACCAACGGATCCATAAGGGACGGTGAAATACTTCCTGTTGTATGGAAGGAGGACACGGATTGCCTGGACATGCCGCGACAGGATCCGGACGGCATACCGGCATTTGATTGGACATCCTGTGGCGATGTCCTTGAATATCATCCAAGCGAACGTCATTCCGACCGTTTAGAACGATCGCTGCGATCTACCTGTGAAGCATCCATGCGCGAGACCGCGTACGCCATCGTTGCTAGACTGTTACGTCGCCGGCTCCGCTACGCTCAAGACAAGCCACCAACTGCCCACCGGTAGACAAACACTTGGAGTTCAAAGCCGAGGACTCATATGATCGAGGGCGAGAAAGGCCCCGTAGTCCGTAGAGGCCGCGTTCCGCAGGTCACGACGTGAGCCAGGTCATCGCTTGCCAGAACGGCTGGCACTATTCGAGAAAACGGTCGTTTGATGACGTGTGTCACGCGCGACGACTTGTTGGGACAAACGATCGCTTTTTGGCGGTCCCACCCTGTCAGCGCGTCGGTCTTTTCGACCGGTGCCATTTACGGCTCTGGCAAACTGGCAAAGGTCAACTTGCACCGATGCTCGCAGATCGATCTAGCGTTCGCGATCTCCGACGGATTTGTTGTCGCGGTATCTGCTCCGCGCCCGCTGGCCGCTCATTCGACATCTGGCTTTGTCCGTTTGAAGTGTCTCAGCATCCCCACGATCGATAGTTCTCACTAGCTGGCCCATCTGCTATAAAGCGGAACATGTTGGGCGCACCAAATACAATCGAATACTCGCGGATTAGGAATAGGATTTACCTGCGATGGACTAAGAGATGTCTGGTCGGGCGAGTTGTGAGCGCCATTATGGATGTGTTGCGAGACGAGTTGTCCCCTCAATGCTCAACTGCTCATGTCGTCGGCCCGCATGCGAACAATGCGAATGCGCCACCGACTATGGTATGAGATCATGGGGAATGAATTCGAAAAACTGTGGGCCGCGCATGGCGATCAGGTAGTTCAGTATTGCCGAAGATATCTGGGTAACAGCGGCGATGCGGAAGAGGTCGCGCAGCGCGTTGCGATCCGTGCGTGGAGGGGGCTGAAGTCTTTTCGAGGAGACTCGTTGTTCTTGACCTGGGTCATTCGAATCACACGCAACGAAGTCAACCGTTTTTTGCAAAGCCGCCAACGCCAACGCGAACGCGCGGTGCAGTTGGTGGACGATGGTTTGGCGGTCGAACATCGGTCAATCGACGATACGGCGAACGCGGAGTCCGGCCACGACACTCCTTCGGCGACGAACGCGTCGGTCGACTCGACTGGTCCAAATCGCGAGGCAGTTGTCATTCAAAGTGCGGTCGCTCAACAGGCATTGACCGAACGTGAAGCACTTGTGATTCAAGCAAGGCTCGTTCGTCACAACGCGACGTGGAACGATGTTGGCGCGTCGCTTTCTTTGTCCGCGAGTAACGCGGCTGCGATTCATTGTCGAGCCATTCCAAAGCTTCGCGTCTATATTTTCTGCTTTCAAAAGGATCTCTGCGGTGGCCATGCGACCCTGGCAACGGCCTTCGAGAAAGCGGGAAACTCAACTTCCGAGCCACTGACAGAACTCGAGTCTGACGTCTTTCGGCGGCGTGTGCTCGAATCCGACGTTCATTTTCGCGCGAAAGGCTGGGAAACGGCTCTACGTATTGCGTGCGCCAAAGTTTCCCACCATTTGCCGTGGGTCGATTCGCAAAGAACGCCATCCTTGGTTTCTGGCTCCGTGGGGGAACGCTCATGACCGAAATGCCATTTAGCATCGACCCCTTCGACGGTCCTGAGTGGAGCGCGGGTTTGGATGTCCCCATTCATCATTTTGAATGGCATGATGGGCGCGGCGTGGTGCTGGCGGAGCACGTGGACTTGGTACGAGACGTTCTGGCACGGATTGGCGCAATGACGAAGGACGTCTCGAGTTGCGAATTCGCGCTCCGCTTCCTCCAAACGGCCGGCGACTACGATGGGCCGGAGCGAGCAACCGACGCGCAAGAGCAATGCCATTTTCCAATCGTTGATGCAGGCAGTTGGTCGATTCGTAAATTCGTCGATGTGCTGCTTGAACACGACGTAC
>JAUIHJ010000636.1 GCA_030432015.1 bacterium | reverse complement strand
GTCGGGCAAGCGCATGAGGCGGCGGGCGCGAACCAGTTGCCGGCCAGTGCGGCAGCTCCCTCCGGCACTCCCTCACCGCTCAGCACCGCGTTGCCCCCTCAGGCAGGCCTCATTCGTCGGGGGACAACGTATGCCCGCGCGCAGTCTGCCACCTGGTTAGATGACCGGCGTTTCGTGGTGGGTCGCTGGGACGGCACGATCACCGTATTCCGCCCGATGGCCAACGCGTCCGAATTCGGCCCCGTTTTGCTCAACGCCTTGGCGACGCCCTCCAAGTCGGGAATCGAAATGGTCGCCAGCCTGGGCGGCGGCAGCTTCGTTACCTCCGACGACGACCGGTCGCTGATTGTATGGCGACCAGACGGCACTCGATTCTCGCCGCAGCCACGGACCTTCGCGGCGAAATATGGAACCGCCGTCAGCGCGGTCGTCGCGACCGGAATACAACCGAGGTGCCTGCTGGTCGGGCACCAACATGGATACCTCACAATCTGGTCGCTCGATGACGCCGAACCGGTCCGCGCGTCGTCGCCGGGGACGGCTAGTCCGCGACTGATGCGGGGGGTCTCGTTGCGTTCCGACGATCCGATCCCCTGGCAATGGCAGACCTGGCACATCCGCGGAGTTGCATCCAGTGGCACCGGACGAGTTGTCACCGCTGCCGAAGACGGTGACGTCTGCCTGGTGGAGGTACCCAGCGGAAAGATTCTCTCACGTCGCCGTTACAACGCCACAGCCCAACGAGGCCTGAATGATGTGGCGACCCTCGGTGACCTGGTCGCCGTGGTGAATTGCGCCGTCGGCCGCGCCGACCACAACCTCTGGCTCTATCAAATCCGTGGAGATGAGTTGGTGCACGTCGATAGCGCAAAGCTGGTTTTGGACCCAGCCCGCGACCCGGTATTTGCGTTTTCCGTTGAAATGTTCGAATTCGACGGCCTTCCGCACTTTGTCGCGAGCTCCGAAGAGGGGCTCATCTGGCTAGGAATGGTCAAAGATCATAAGATAGTGATCCTTGATCACAACAAGATCGCGGCCGAAGGTGCCGGGGTCCTCGCCTTGGATCCAAAACATGAAACCGTGCTAGCCGTCGGGCATCAAGTTCAGACCTTTGGGGTCGAGCCACGGACTGCACTTCCTCTACCAATTCAACCATGAATCCGCACCCGATGCGGTCCATTCTAAGCCATGCTTCGCAGGAGTCCTCAGATGAAAAACCGCTCCCTCGCCACGGACGTCTTCGTCATTGCCATCCTGGTGATCCTTGCTGCGGCGTCGAGGTTGCTGCCGCACGCTCCTGGCTTTGTCGCCGTCACCGGCGCATCGATGTTCGGCGGCTGGTATCTGCGTCGAGGTTCGCTGGCCTATCTGATCCCACTTGTTGTGTTGTCACTCAGCGACGTTGTGCTCGGCTTTTATCAACCGCTGCTGATGCTGGCCGTGTATCTGGTGGCGGTCGCACCGGTGCTGGCAGGGCGCATGCTGCGTGGAAACGCCAGCCCTCTCCGACTGGCAGCCTCCGCACTTTGCTGCTCGGTTTTCAGCTTGATCACGATCAACTTTTTCGTTTGGCTGACCAGTGCCTGGTATGCGAAAACGGCGACCGGACTGCTGCAATGCTATGTGGCCGCGCTGCCATTCTTCAAGTATCGACTTGCCGGTGACGTCTGCTCGGTCGCACTCTGCTTTGGCGTCTACGCACTGGTCGCCTACTGCTGGCCGAACCAGGCCAGCGTGCCGCTCGGCCGCGCGCGAACCTGGAGCAGCCTGCTCCTCGCTCCGTCACCCAAAGGTCCGCGGATCTAACGCTGCGGCGGTGCTGCACATTCGAACGCCGCCATGCGAACCGCTGCACACCAGCCGATTATGATCTTGGGCACGGGGTCACATTGTGGCAAGACCACAATCGTGGCCGGGCTGTGTCGTTATTTCGCGGACAAGGGTCTCCGCGTCGCGCCGTTCAAGTCTCAGAACATGGCGCTGAACTCCTTTGTGACCGATTCCGGCCAGGAACTCGCCCGGTCCATCGCCGTCCAGGCCCAGGGAGCTCGTCAAACGCCGCGGGTGGAAATGAACCCGATCTTGCTCAAGCCAAAATCGGACACCCTGTGCCAGTTGATCATCGACGGCCAGCCAGTCCGAGACGTAACGGCCCAGACAAATTTCCTGGACGCCCAATTGCGGGCCGAAAAGCTCGTGGCGATCGATCGGTCAATCGCCACCCTGCGTTTGAATTTTGATCTGATTATTGCCGAGGGCGCCGGTTCCTGTGCCGAGCCCAATCTGGCTGAGGTCGATCTTGTCAACCTGACGGTGGCCAAACGGCTCGGTGCCCGTGTCTTCGTGCTTGGCGACATCGATGTCGGCGGCGTCTTTGCACAATTCGCCGGCACCCACGAGATCCTCGCGCGTACCGATCCGCAAGGCCTCCGCCGCCTGGAAGGGTTCGTCATCAACAAATTCCGTGGCGACCCTGAATTGCTTGCGCCCGGGATTGCCTTTCACGACGCCGGCTGCCCAGTTCCGATCTGCAGCGTCCTGCCAATGTTGCCCAATCTGTCACTGGAGGAAGAGGACCGGGCGTCATTCCCTGCGCGTCCGCATGCACCGCTCAAAATCGCCATTCCATATCTCCCCCGGATCGCCAACACGTCCGACTTCGACCTGCTTGCCCAGTCGGACGATGTCGAGATTCGCTTGGTCCGCAGCGGCGACGAATTCGGTCAGCCCGCCGCCGTGATCATCCCTGGCACCAAGAACACCATCGACGACCTCGCCGTCCTGCGAACCTCCGGGATGGCCGAGCGGATCAAGGCCATGGCGGCACATACCCCCGTTTTTGGCATCTGCGGCGGCTTTCAGATGCTGGGCCGAGAACTGAATGACCCACACCAAGTCGAATCGGATTCCGCTGTAACAGAAGGCCTGAATTTGCTCGACATCGACTTCACCTTCGAAGTCAAGAAGACGGTCGCGCGCCGCACCTACAAGCCGACGTCGTTCAATCCGTACCGTGCGGCTGGGGCGGTCAGCGGCTACGAGATCCATTGCGGCCACGCAGCCACACCCGCCGAACGACCACTTTACACCCGCGACGATCAAGACGCGAAGCCAGGCGAGGGTGCACCGAGCCACGTCGATGGCGCCGCCCATCCGGACAAGCCCATCTTCGGTTCCTTCATTCACGACCTGTTCCGCAACCCGGCATTCTGCCAGGCGTTTCTCAATGACCTGCGCATCCGACACGGTCTGCCAACACGCGAACGGCCGTTGGACCCGCCCGAGCAGATCGCCGACCGAAATCTGGATCGGGTCGCAGAGATGATCAGAGAGCATTGGGGGCCCGCGTTATCGATGGCCGTCAACAATGGTCGATAGCGATTCAGCATCGAATTGCAACCGCTTCGCGGCTCTTGAACCAACAGACGACACATCCCCGGGGCTGGCCCCCAGACGATCAACTGACATGCTTTCGACATCAACAGAACGCATGTCTTCAATTCGCGCGTAAAATCGACCTCACCATCTGCTGGCAGTAGCTCGATCACCTGCCGAACGCTGGCCCACCCACGTTCGCAGAGCACCGAGCCACCTCCTGTTCGACTTGTGATCATGCGAGCCGTTAGGTCATGGCCGCCCAGACTTGCAATGTGAGTCTGCGTCGACTAGAAGTGGCGGTCATGAATAAGCCGCCAAACGACCGTCGCGTACCGTCACCATGTGGGAAAACAATTCCTGACCGTTACCGTCTTGCTGCGTTCGTGCCGCTGATGGTGGCCGCTGGACTCGTCGCAATCGCCGTGAACGTCACATTCGCGGCATCGCGTGCTCAGGCCGACGATGGCAGCAACTCGCTACGCGTGCTGTGCTACAACATTCACTACGGACAGGGAACCGACGGGAAGTATGACGTCGAGCGTCTGGCCGCGGTGATTCGCCAGGCAAGACCGGATCTCGTGGCGATCCAGGAAGCCGACGTCGGCGTGAAACGTTCTGGCCGCGTCCATCAGATTCGCGAGTTGGCAAAAAGGACAGGTTTGGCCGCCCGCTTCGGGCCGACGCAGCACTACGAAGGCGGCCTGTTCGGCAATGCCGTTCTGACACGACTACCGATTCTGGATGTGGCCATTCACCCCCTGCCCTACACAGAGAGCACGCCCGAACGTGTCACCTACCCACGCGGCGCGATCGCGGTGACCCTGCGCGGCCCCCACGATCAAGCCTTTCGATTCATTAGTACCCACTTCCAGCATAACGTGGCCGAAGACCGCGTCGCTGAAGCGCAGGCCATCAATGAACTGTTTGCCGGCGACGCAGCGATCCCCACAATCTTGGCCGGCGACATGAACGCGAAGCCGGACGCCGAACCGATTCGGACCTTGTTAAAACACTGGTCCCACGCCATCGACACTCCTCCCTCGCCGACCGCGCCAGCAACCCGACCAACGTCGCGGATTGATTACATTTTCTACCGGCCCGCCGGCGCATTTCGCGTCGCCGAGACCACGGTCATCGACGAGTCGATCGCCTCCGATCACCGTCCGGTACTGGCGGTGTTGCAGTGGGTCCCGTCCGTGGTACCGGTTGACGAAGACAGGTCGCGGTAATTGGTCGAGCGGTACGGCTGACAGGCCGGGGGCCGAATCGCGTCGTCGACGCGCAGCGGACGTTGAATCAACCCTTTTTTCGATTCGCGGCGGACGAGCGGCACAATCCACCTGCACGGCCCAACCACCTTCAGACGGTTCAAGGTCCAACATGAAGGCCATCGTGCTCCAATCGGGCAGTAATGGAAACTGCACCTACGTCGAGGCAGATGGCGTTCGCCTGCTGTTCGATGCCGGGATCAGTGGCGCGCAGGCACAGAGTCGGCTCGCCGCACACGGCCGGGAGATCACCGACGTCGATGCCCTGCTGATTTCACATGACCACCGCGATCACAGTCGTTGCCTGGGAGTCTACC
>JAUIHJ010000635.1 GCA_030432015.1 bacterium | reverse complement strand
CGAACCTTCCACCCCCAGGAGTCATACAATGTCCGAGGATTCCGCCAGCGAAGAACTCTTGGCCGCCATCCGAGTCGAAGCCATTCACGAATTGACCAGCGCCGTCACCATCGTCGAACATTGTCTCGCCCAACTGACAGAAGCTCAGGTGTGGTGGCGTCCCACCGAGTCCATGAACAGCGTTGGAAACCTGATCCTCCATATCTGCGGCAACGTTGGGCAGTGGATCGTCTGTGGGTTGGGGGACGAACCGGACCATCGCCAGCGGCAGACCGAGTTCGACGAACGTGGTCCACTGTCGCACGCCGAGTTGCGGCAGCGCCTCACCACGACGTTGGCGGCTGCGCGGGCAACGCTGGCCCACACCACAGCCGACGACCTCCTGTCAGAACGGACCATCCAAGGCTTCGGCGTGAATGGATTGCGCGCCGTATTCCACTCCGTCTCCCATTTTCGAGGGCATGTCCAAGAGATCGTTCATCTCACCCGTCAGCAACTCGGCGCAGGCTATCAGTTTGATTTTGTCCCGCAGAGCAGCGGCGAGGGAACGCCAGAAGCTTGAGTTCAGACGGGAACGCCAGCGTTGCGAATGGAACGCCCTGCTGAATTCCCAGGCGATCTCTGGATTTCCACGATGCCGCGTGGTAGCGTGGAACCTGCTTGTCGTGTTCACACCGCATTCGATCGCCTGTTCGCCGAGCTGTCTTTGATGCCCAACGTTCGATTCCCTCGCGTCTTCATGCTGCTGGTCCTGTTGGCCGCGTCTCGAACGTACGTGGCCGTTGCGGACACGCCCGACGTTCCACTGGCGTTGACCGGAGGACGACTACTGACGCAGACCGACCAAGGCGAGTTTGTCGGCGACATCGTGATTAACAAAGGCAAAATCGTCGCCGTCGGAACCAAGCTCGACATCCCTCAAGACGCTCGGCGAATTGATCTCCGCGGACAGACGGTGACGCCCGGACTGATCGATGCGCGCAGCGTCCTCTGGTTGACGCCGGCCGCGATTCGCGAAGCCGCCAGTGACGGTCGGCTGAATGTACTCGACGGCATTGATCCCCTGGCTGAAGATTGGCGCGAAGTTGCTCGGCAAGGTGTGACGGCGGTTTACGTGCAGCCGTCAGGCAACCTGGGTGGAAGTGGTGCCGTCCTCGCGGTGGCACCCGGTAAGTCCATCGGCGACCTGGTCATCCGCGCGGATGCGGGTGGACAGGCAACCCTGGGGACGACAGGCACGTCGACCACGTCGCGAGACCGATTCGCGCAATATGATCGGCTCAAGAAAGCATTTGAAGCCGCGAAGAAGTATGGCGAGCAAAAACGCCAGTTTGCGGAATATCAAGCCAAGCAGAAGCGAGCGGTCGACGACGCGAAGAAGAAAGCTGCCGAGGCTGCGAAGAAGAAGTCCACCGACGACCAGCACAAGCAAACGGATGCCGCCAAGAAAACTGGCGGGAGCGACGAGTCGAACAAGAAATCGGCCGCGTCGACCGCGACCAAATCGCCGCCGGAGCCGACTCCCGATCCGGCCAAAGAGTTTCTCCTGAAGCTCTTGGCTCGCAAAGTTCCCCTACGGATCGAAGCCCACCGCGAAGACGATATTGCCCACGCGTACGCCTTAGCGGATGAATTCCACCTGCGGATCGTGCTGGAAGGCGTGAGTTATCCGCGTAAGCAACTCGGCCAGCTTGTCCAGCGCCGAACCACGATGGTGTTGGGGCCGGTGCTGCAGTTGGAAGGCTCGGCCAGCTATCGACGCGGCCGGGGGGATCAATGGCTCACTTCGCTAACGGACCACGACAGCCGGTGGGCGCTGGCCACATTTGGTCAGCAGCCGCGCACGTCGCGACTGCTGCGTGTTCAAGCCGCCGCCGCGATCGCCCAAGGCGTCTCCCCCGAACACGTCTTGCGCTCGATCACACGTGACGCAGCGGCGGTTCTGGGCATCGATGACCAATTGGGGACGCTTGCCGTTGGCAAGCGTGCCGACATCGCGGTGTTTGCCGGCAATCCGCTCGAACCGGCAACTCCGGTGCGGCTGACCCTGTCTCGCGGCAAGGTGGTTTACGAAGCGTCATCGCCACCGTCTCCGCCAGCGCCGCTGCACCGACGTGCCGCCAACGTTGACCTGCCACCGACGCTGCCTGCAACCTTCGCGCTCAAGTCAACGCGAATCCTCCGTAAAGGCACTTGGCGCTCGGGCCAGGTGCTGGTGAGAAACGGGAAGATCGCCCCCGTTCGCGCGGGCCAGAAACTCCCCTCCAAAATTTCCGTTTATGATCTCGGTGATGCGCCGATAACACCCGGATTCCTGGTAGCGCACAGCGATCTCGGAGCCGCTTCGTCGATCGACGATCAAAGTGTGCCCGATGCGTCCAACATCCAGGCTGGTGACGCGTATGATCCGAGCGACCCGGACGTCACGAAGCTGCTGGAAGCCGGCTTTCTCCGCGTCGGTTTTGCGCCGGGTTCGGCCAATGTGGTGGCTGGCGCCGTCTGTCGCGTCCGCCTCGGCGCCGCCGACCCCATCCGTGGTAAGCCGTGCGCAATCAAGTTTGTCCTTGCCGGCTCGGCTCGCAGCACAGAACGTTTTCCCGGAAGTCTGGCCGGACAGGTCAATTTCTTGCGCGGCATACTGGAGACCCGGGGGACACTGGATCGCGACGGTCTTCGTGACCGCGTATTCGCGCCGCCCGCCATCCAACAGGCGCAGCGGGACGCTCGGCAGCAACCGATCGTGTCCGTGCTTCGCCGCCAGTCGACGGCTCTCTTTCAGGCGAATTCCCCGACTGAAATCCGCGCGGCAATTCAGCTGATTGAAGGCTTCAAACTGCGCGGTGTCCTGGTCAATCCAGACGAGATCGCGCCATTTATTGACGACCTGGTACGACTCGACATCGGTGTGATTGCGCGACCTGTTCGGGTCAGCGATTACGATCGCTATCTCGATGGCTTGGCCGCCGCGTCAGCGGCCGGTGTGCCGATTGCGTTTGGAACCCCTTCGAGCGAAGAGCCGCGGATCACTGCGGCGATGCTGGTCAATGCGGGTATGACCGGCGAGGCCGCGCTGGCTGGACTGACTTCCGGTGGCGCGAAGCTGATGGGGATGCCCGACAACACATGCGAGTTGATCTCAGGGGCGAATGCAGACCTCGTCGTCTGGAACGGTTCACCATTAAACCTCGGGTGCCGACCACAGGCCGTCATCGTCGATGGAAAGTTGGCCTTTGCTGCGGCCGAGCAAGGCGAATCGGAATCCCAATCGCCCGCTTCGACAGCCCCCTTGGAGTTGGTGACTTCGGAATAGGGACAGCGGCGCGTAGCGTTTGAACGCAATTCGCGGATCCGCCCGACCAACCTTTTTTTGCAATCACGAGAGCCCGGCACATGAAGCGAATGCTCATCACCCTCTTAACCGCGTTGCTTGTCAGCGGCAGCGTCCGTGCCGAGGACCTGTTGTTGAAGGCGGCCAAGGTGATCACGCAGGCCGGACCACCGGTCGAGCCTGCTGCAATCTTGATCCGTGATGGCAAGATCCAACAGATCGCCACGCGCATCGACGTGCCGGAGGGCGTTAAGGTTGTCGATTTGGGCACTGCCGTGGTAGTGCCAGGTTTCGTCAATGCTTACAGCCAGCTTGGCATCACCGGCGGCGATTCCGAGCTGACCCGGGAGATCACCCCCAACTTTGATGTGCAATCGGCGCTCGACTGGGAATCGCGGGCGTTTCGCGAGTCATCCGACGAGGGCGTAACGACTGTCGGGATTTCCCCGGGCACAGACAACGTCGTCGCCGGAATCGCCCTGGCGGCGAAGACGTTTGGCGAGGATCTGCCGCGCCGTATCCTCAAGCCGGACACCGGCCTCGTCGTCACCTTGGCGTCGGACCCACGTAGCCGGAACCGATCGCGGTCACGTCCCGATTCGATTTATGTCAGGCAACCGACCAACCGAATGGGCGTCGTCTGGCTGCTCCGCAGCACCTTACAGGGCGCCCGACGCACAGCAGACTCGACGGGCGTCTTGGCGGAGGCCCTCAGCGGGAATCGCCGGATCTATTGTGTCAGCCGTACGCATTTCGATATTGAAACGGTCCTCCGCGTGGCGGAAGAGTTCGATTTTGCCCCCGTCATCGTGGGTGGCGAAGAAGCGCATCGCTTGGCGCCATTGCTGGCGGCGAAAAAGTTACCTGTTCTCCTCGGTCCGCTGCGCACGTCGTTGACTGCTGGCGCCGAAGGGACCGACCCGGCCTGGAATCGCGCCGGAATCTTGCATCAAGCGGGCGTCGTGATCGCCCTGTCCGGACCGGATCTACTGGAACAGGCACGCTTTGCCGTTCGCTTTGGCCTCCCCGCGGAAATTGCCCTGCGGGCGATTACGATCGAACCTGCCAGAATGTTGGGAATCGAAGATCGCGTCGGATCGTTGGAACAAGGTCACGACGCGGACCTCGTCGTCCTGGACGCTGAGCCCTTTGAATTTACCACCAATGTTCGAGCCGTCATGGTCAACGGAAACTTCGTCGATCAACCACCCACATCCACGGCGCGCGGCGACCGCGCCCTCCAGGGCACTGAAAAAGAAGACCACAAGGCATCATAGGCACCCAGCAATGAAGAGACTACAAACGGTTTTCCACACGCTGATGCTGGGCCTGCTGATCACCCAGGTCGGCCTCGTCGCGACGCAACGGGCCGCGGCTCAGCAACTTGCGATCAAAGCAACGCGGGTGATTCCAATCGTCGGCGACCCGATTGACGATGGGATCATCCTGATCCGCGACGGAAAGATCGCGGCGGTGGGCCCTGACTTGTCGATTCCGATCGACGCCAAGGTGATCGATGCGACTGGGAAGACCGTCATGCCCGGGTTTGTCGACGTGCACAATCCCAGCGCGATGTCGCAGGCCAACGAACGCAACCAGAACGTGCCCTTCCTGTCGGTGATCGACTCGATTGACC
>JAUIHJ010000634.1 GCA_030432015.1 bacterium | reverse complement strand
TTAGCCGGCCTAACGGCGATTGGTGGTACGTACGAATTAAAGTTGACCGCCGCGGGCGCCGGCATCACCGATGTCGCGGGCAACGCGTTCAGTGCCGACGCGATGGATACCTGGTTCCTGCTGGGTTCGCCAGTCATGGACGCGGAACCGGCGGTTACCACGGGGACCAGCAATACAGTTTCCTGGTCGGCGGTTGAAGGTGCCGACGAATATTTCGTGGAATACGACACGTCGAGCAGTTTTCCTTCACCCGATGGCAGCAGTGGCTGGATCACAGGAACGTCTCACACCTTCACGGGACTAACGGCCGGCACGGCCTACTTCTACCGAGCGAAAGCACGAACGGTCACTGCGGGAACCACAGACTCCTGGACTCAGACAACTGAGGCCCAGTTTGCCACCGACACCCTGACCAACGTGAGTGCGACCTCGAGCCCCGGTGATGTTGTCCTGTCCGGCGGGTCCGGCGGGCAGAACATTTTCGTGTACGGCGACACATCGACTCGGCAAAACTTTATTGACGACATTTCGAGCATGGGGCATACCGTCACGAAGTCGTCGTCATTTCCTACCACGCCAAGTGACTACGACATCATTGTCATGGCTGGGCACTCGGTTGCATCGGTCTCCGATTCCGTGATCGATACCTACACATCAAACGGAGGCGGACTTATCCTTTTCGAATGGGCGATCCGCGAAAATGATATTAGCCATTCTGCCGACAGTAATCCCGTCAGTGCCGACGCAGGCTGGATTCGACGAACGGGAACCACGGTCGCCGATGCCGGAAGCCCGCTCGCCAGCGGCTTGCCTACGACCTCGACACTTACCGGATTCAGTTTCTTGCCGACGCTCAAGGCCGGTGCCGAAACGGCGATCCGGTGGAGTTCGGACTCGGCTCCGATGGCCGTAACCTATGCCAATGGTTCAGGGGAAATTGTCTTCTTCAACGATTTCTGGGCGTGGTACGGCGGCAGCAACGATGAATGGCACGGCCACTCAAGTTACGGACATTCGTTGATGAGCAATGCGATCGACTTTGTCGGCGCCGAGTCCGGGTTTGACACTTCCGGAAACGTCGTCAGCACGGCCATCACACCCAGTCTGTTCAACCAATGGACGACGCTCGAATTCACCACGACGACCCCCGCAAATACGACGCTTACGGTGGATGTGCTTAACAATTCGGGTGGCGTTTTGGCCACGAATGTGGCCTCGGGAACCAATCTCAACAGCCTTGGCATCACGGCGACCACGATCAAGCTGCGTGCAAATCTGGCCACCACGGACGCGGATGTCACTCCGAAGCTCAGCGACTGGACCGTCAATTTCCAGGCGACTCCAGACACCTTTTTCGTCGGCGATGTTTCCAACGTTGTCTCGTCACAACAAGGCCTGCCGCAACCTGTTATCACCGCACCGACTGGAACCACCGGTGATACGACTCCCACTTTTAGTTGGAACGCCGTCTCCGGCGCGACCAGCTACGAATTGTGGGTCTATCACGCCAACACCGGCACGCACAAGATCGTCTACGAAAACGGCCTGACCGAGACGTCCTTCACGCCCACGTCGGCGCTGCCTGCAGGCAGTTACGTGTTCTGGGTGCGCGCCCATGCAACCGGGATGGCCAGTACCTGGGCCACGGGCGAATTCAATCTTGGGAACACGCTTTCGGCGCCCACCCTGACGGGCCCCAGCGGAAATACCACCGATACCACACCGGACTTCACGTGGAGCGCCGTATCCAGCGCCGCATCCTATGAGCTGTCGGTCTACAATGTCACAACGAATACGCACCATGCCCTTCACAAATCCGCGGTCGGCACCAATTTCTATACGCCAACCGCCGGTGAAGCACTCGCTTCCGGGCAATATCGATTCTGGGTGAGAGCCAATGACGCCGGCGGCAATCCAGGTCCCTGGAGCGGCGGGCTGGAATTCACTGTCGGTGCGGTTCCCAATGTACCAACCATTACCGCACCAACCGGAGCGACCGGCGACAACACGCCGACCTTTACCTGGACCGATGAAGGTGCGGACTATTATGTCCTGTGGGTCACTGACTCGACCTCCGGCGCACGCGTCATCTACGAGACCCAGATCACCACAAATTCGTTTACGCCTTCGACCCCGTTGGCCAGTGGTCCACACGTCTTCTGGGTGCAGGCGTGGGGAGCGGGAAGCTCGCAAGGATGGACCGCGGCGACCACGTTTACCGTCGGCACCATCCTCGCGCCACCCACCGTCATCGGCCCCACCGGCAATACTTTCGACACCACGCCCACCTTCAGTTGGGACGCCGTCGCTGGCGCGGCCAAATACGAACTCTCCGTCTACAGCCGCACCACCAACACGCACTACGTTATCCATGAGACCGCGTTGACCGACACGAACTACACTCCCGCCACGGCCCTGCCGAGCGGCCGGTACCAATTCTGGCTGCGAACCCAAAGTGCCGACGGCCTCTGGGGAGACTGGAGTAGTGGCTCAGAGTTCAGCGTGAAAATCCCCGGAATCCCAGTGTTGATTGGACCCACCGGATCCATCGCCGATACCACACCCGAATTTAGTTGGACCGCCGCCACAGGCGCCGCCAGGTACGAGTTGTGGGTTTATGACCAAACAACCAATACGCAAAAAGTGATCCACAACACGAATATCGCCGGAACAACACATACCTCGGCAACCGCCCTGGTCTCCGGTCATACCTATTTGTTTTGGGTTCGCGCGTTTAACGATGAAGATATCGACGGCGTCTGGTCCGACTTCCTCCAATTCACGATTCTCTGATGAAACCTTGCCTCCGAATAACGCTCGAGCGACCAGCTTGACTTGAACGCGCAGCAAATCACACCCCATCGGATCTCCAGCTGCGGGCCGAGCAACCTCTGTGCCAGAGGTTGCCAAGGGAGGCTGGCTGAAGTGCGCGAGTGTCTGCGTTGAAGATCCTGCACGTAACGCCCTACTTTGCACCCGCCTTCTGCTATGGAGGTCCTCCACGCAGCTTGCTGACGCTCTGCCGTGGCCTGCGGGATGCCAACGTCGATCAGCACGTCTTGACGACGACGGCCAACGGTCAGGGCGAATTATCGATCGCCAACCAGACCGGCTGCCAGGGTGTCCGAGTCACCTACCTTGAACGTTCGCTTCCGCGCCGTCACTTTGTCGTCAAAGGCCTGCGTGATGTCCTCTCGAAGGCCTGCCATGAAGTGGATCTCGTCCACGTGCATACCTGCTGGAACTACCTCTGTTCGCAATCCATGCAGTATTGTCGCAAGTGGCATGTGCCGTACCTGGTTTCTCCCCGCGGAATGCTCGACACCGAAGGACTGCGGCGATCGAAGTGGCGGAAGCAGCTCGCGTTGCACTGGCGCGAACGGGCCAGTTTTCGTGATGCGCTGGCCTTTGTGGCAAGTTCCGAACGCGAAGGCCAAGCCATTGGTCGGCAAGGCTTCGACCGACCCATCGAGGTGATTCCCAACAGCCTTGACCTGACGGACTTCGAGACGCTACCCGACCGTGAAGCGTCACGACGCGCTCTGGGGCTGGACAGCGCGCAGCGGGTCCTCTTGACGGTGGGACGCCTGCATCCACAAAAGAGCCTGGAGATCGTGCTGACGGCCATGAGCGACCTCGGGGCACGCCAGAAAGACTGCCGGCTGCTAATCGTTGGCGACGGTACACCTCGCTACCGCGCTTCGCTCAAGACGCAATTCGCAAGCCTTGTGAAACGGGGTACGGTCGCGTTCCTGGGACACCTTGAGGGCCCCCAGCGTTTGGCGGCCTATGCGGCTGCGGACCTGTTCGTCACCGCATCAGAATCGGAGAGCTTCGGAATGTCGATCGCCGAAGCCCTGGCGGCGGGCTTGCCTGTCGTGGCCAGCGATGCGTGCCCCTGGCCCCAAATTAACGATTGGAATTCGGGCTACTGCGTACCCCGCGATTCCGGGCGGTTTTCCGCCTGCCTTTCCAAATTGATCGACGACACCGACTTGGCGCGTCAGATGGGCGCCAACGGCAGAACGAACATCGGACAGCTGGTGAGCCAAGGTCCGGTGCAAACACGCAACTTCTATCAGTATTGCCTGGACGAATTCGCCAGGACCGGTCCAACAGCCACCAAGTTGCAGGTCAGCATTCCACCGCGATGAACCGCTGTGCTTCACGACGGATCGCGATCCTCACCCCCACGTTTCAAGGACACGATGGAATCTCGTCGGTTGCACGTGGGATCGTGACGGCGATCGCTCAGGTCGAGCAATACGCGGGTAAGATTGACGTCTTATGCCTTTGCGACCAGCAGTCATCGAGTTGCCTCGATCCGGACGACACCGTTACGCTTCACAGCGCTGCCGGGTCGAAGATCCGATTTGTAACTTGCTGTCTCCAACATGCACTGACACGTCCCTATGAACTCGTTGTCGTCAATCATCTGTCGCTTTTACCTTCGGCGATGGCCTTGCGTTCGCGGACCGGACGAGTCGCCGTGTTTCTTCACGGCGTGGAGTGCTGGCGACCTTTGGGCCGATTGCGGACATGGTGCCTTCGCAACGCCAACATCCGCCTTGCGAACTCGCACTTCACATGGCAGGGACTGATTCAACACAATCACGCCTTGACTAATCTGCCGGTTTCGATCTGCCCGTTGGGGGTTGCGGACACGGATCGCGCGCATCGCCTTGACGTGCGACCACCAGGCGACCCCGAGCAATATGCACTGATTGTCGGCAGGATGGCCTCGGACGAGCAATACAAAGGGCACGACCAGTTGATCGACCTGTGGCCCCAGCTTCTCGAACAAGTTCCCGGGGCGGCATTGATGATCGCAGGCACCGGTGACGACGCTGCCCGCTTACAGGGTCGCGTCCAGGCCGCCGGTGACCACCGTCACCCGCGGCGTGCATTCCAGCAACAGGCGCGCCGAGCGATGCACCAGGGTCTCGCCCTGGAATTCCAGCAGTTGCTTCGCCCGCC
>JAUIHJ010000633.1 GCA_030432015.1 bacterium | reverse complement strand
GCGGGATGAACTTCTGAAGCTCGAGCGGATGGGCGAAAAATCGGTCGTCAAGCTACTCCACGGAATCGACGACAGCCGCAGTCGTGGCCTGGCCCGCTTACTGAACGCCCTGTCCATCCGCCACGTAGGGAACACGGTCTCGGCCGTCTTGGCCAGGCGATTTGGCACCATGGAACGACTCGAGGAAGCAACCGTCGAACAACTCGGTGAAATTCACGAAATCGGGGATATAATCGCGGCCAGCGTTCACGAGTTCCTGCACTCGGATTACGGGCGTGAAACGGTGGCCGATCTGCGGAAATGCGGCCTTCGAATGGACGCTGAAGTGTCACAGCCAACCAGCGCCGTTCTGGAGGGCAAGACGCTGGTGGTCACCGGGACGCTCGCCAAATTTACCCGTGACGAGATTCAGGACCTGATCAAGCTGCACGGTGGTAAGGCGGCCTCCAGTGTCTCGAAGAAGACCGACTACCTGATCGCGGGCGAGAAAGCCGGCAGCAAATTAACCAAAGCACAAGAGCTTGGTGTCACAATCCTGGACGAAACCGGGTTCGAATCGCTCATCGCCGGGGCGTGATCCGGACTCGAGTTAGAAATCGTCGAGTGAATTCAGGTCGGGCATTTTCGTTGGTTTCTTCTTGGCGTTCTCGTCTTCCACGCCGAGCGGCTTGGCGGCGGTAATCGTCAGACGACTTGCCATGACATGATTGGGCTGCTGGGGATAAGCCCAACCCGAAACTTCGACGGTGTCTCCGGCACGGACCAGGCTGAACTCTGCCAGGCTAAAGGCGATCTGGACTTTCTCGGCCAATTCGACTGCGACCTGGGTCGGCCCGGCGAGCACGACCATTTTGCGGTCCTTGATGGAACGGATCCGGCCCGTTACGACAAAGGGCAGGACGGCGGGTGCCGCGGGCTTCTTTCGTTTCTGGTCCTCTTCATCGCTATCGGAGAATAATCCGCCTGCAGCGAACCCGGCGGAGACGGCCTTTAGACCCAGCCGACTATCTTCACGCCCCAGGAGGATAGTCGGCCTTTAGACCCAGCCGACTATCCTCCTGGGGCGTGAAGATTTTAAGGTCGCCGACTTCGCTTTGCGGCGTCCCCTTCTTGTCGAACGAGTTGCGAAACTCGACAAACATGCCCGGACGGAGAAACCGGACGTCGGCAGAGCCTTGAAACACGTTGTATCGCGATGTCGGATCGACCCGGATGATCCACTGCCCGCCATCTTCTCCGATCACTTGCAAGGCCCCGCCAGCAACCGCTTTCAGTGCCCCTTTGGCGCGAACCGACATCCGTTCACGATCGGCCTGGGCAAGGAGCAGCGACGGAATCGCCAACAGGACCATACAGGGCAACCAGGCATTTCGAATCATGGTGACCGCCAATCTGGCAATCCTGCCAGCCTCAAGGTGTGGGTGGGAAGCGTGCATCGGACACGATCTGCATCGCATCAGGACCGGCAGAACAGATCGAACCCTATCAATCTGATCATAACGCCGCCGACGGGAAAAGGCCACTTGTCTGCAAATGACCAATGGGATTTCCAACGCGACATTTCAACCCAATTCAAATCGTCGGGCACCCAACACGTCGGGCGTGCGACTCGGCGAACTGACCAGGATCGTGGCACCTCCCGCGACGGCGACCAGCAGCCGGCAAAGCGTGTCGACACCCGCCGCGTCAACTTCCTCGAACGGTTCGTCCAGCAAAATCAACTTTGGTTCAACGGCCAGGGCACGAGCCAGGGCGACCCGCTTGCGTTCTCCGCCGGACAGATGCGCCGCCGTCTCGTCCGCCAAGTTTGCGGCACCACATTGTTCCAGCCAACGGCGTCCTGCGTGCTGCGACTCCACTCGCCCAACGCCGCGGACACGGAGTCCGTAGCACACATTGGCAAGCACCGAGCCGCGAAAAAGATACGGCGACTGATGAACAAAAACGATGTCCCGCGAAGCCGCGTCAATCTCAACGCACCCCTGAAAATCTTGCTCGATGCCGGCCAACACGCGTAGCAATGTTGTCTTGCCCGAGCCGTTCCCGCCGACAATCGCCAACATCTCTCCGGCGGCGACCGTCAAGTTTGGCACCGCGCAGATGACGGCACTCTGTTTTTGTACTTGCAATTCTTTGATGTCGATCAGGGGCATGGACTACAACCTGCCTTCTCGGTTCACACTTCCGATCAGGGCCATCACCAGCAACGCGATCGCCAACAGTATCAGGCCCGTTGCCAATCCTTGTTCGAAATCGCCTTTGCCGGTCTCCATCGCGGTGGCGGTCGCCAGCGTCCGCGTGCGGCCCTTAATATTGCCGCCGACCATCATGGCGATTCCCAATTCCGTCACGCAGCGCGAGAATGCGACCAGAATGGCCAGGGTGATTCCGGTGCGTGCCTCTGAGATGTAGGTCAGCCAGCGATGCAGCGGATTCGCGCCCAACGTGCGAGCCGTCTCGCCAACCCGCGGGTCCAATGAACTCACCGCACCTTGCGTTAGCGAAACGACGATGGGAAGCGCCAACATTAGCTCGCCGATGACGATCGCCGCCGGGGTATAAAGCAATTCTAACGGGCCCAAGGGCGAGCGTCGCGAAAACAGGCCGAAGCAGACGAGCCCGAGAAACACAGTGGGAAACGCCATCCCGGCGCGAAACAGGAGAACCAAAATATGCCGCCCGTAAAACCGAACGCGTGCGAGCCAGCACCCAATCGGTAGCCCGAGGGATGCGGCCATCAGCACCGCCAACGTAGAAATCCAAATTGAACGCCAGGCGGCATCTCGAATCGATGGATCTCGTCCTACCATCGCGCGCAGTGCGTCGGAAAGTCCTTCAACGAGAGTTTCCATGCTGCGCCAAGTCCCTTGCTGAATCGGTGACTCTCACTTCGCGTGCGGCCTGCTGGTGCCCGCGGCCGAATCGTGACGGCCGACAGTTCGTCAACGCCAAGTCGCCCGCATACGTTTCCTCGCGACTACTCGGCGGTGGTCGAGTGCAATGGGTAAAACAGGGATTCGCCATCAATTTGGAAGTTGCGGATCAATTCCTGCGTGTCGGGTGCGATGAAGAAATCGGCGAGTTGCTGGGCCAGCGGTTCATTGATGCGAGCCTTCCCCTCTGGATTGACCACCAGGATACCGTAGGGGTTCTTGAGTTCGTCGGTTTGTGCCGCCAGCGGCACAAGTTCGATCCGTTTCCGCATGGCGAGGTAGGTGCCGCGATCGGCCAGCACGTAGGCTCGCATCTGATCCGCCATAATCAAGGTCGGCCCCATCCCCTGCCCGCTCTCGACATACCCGTCCCACTTTGGCTGTGATCCACTGGCGAACCACAGCGACAACTCTCGTTTGTGCGTCCCGCTATCGTCTCCCCGAGAAACAAATCGGCTTCCCAGCGCGGCGATTTTGCGCAGTGCTTCGGCGGGAGGCAACGCATCAATGCCGGCCGGATCGGCTGGGGGCCCTAGAATCTCGAAGCTGTTATACATCACATCTTCACGACGAATTCCGTGTCCTTGGGCCATGAAGGCGTCTTCGGCCGCGCGGGCATGCACCAGCACAACATCGACTCCGCCCGCAGCACCGAGTTTCAAGGCTTTGCCCGTCCCCGCAGCGATCACATCAACGCGGGAGTCGGTTCGACCTTCGAATACCGGGAGCAAGGCATCCAACAGCCCTGTATCGCGAGTGCTCGTCGTGACCGCCAGGCGCAAGACGCGGCTGACCGGCGTAGCCCGCGTGACCTTGCTGGGCTGCGTCTCCGCCGCGACCGGTGCTGTCTCGCTGGCCGATTCGCAGCCACTGACCAAAAGGCAGGCCAGCGCTAACACGAGGAACATTGATTGCGCGGCATCGATCCGCATCCGTGGACTCGCAAGGCTGAGAGCTTCTGGCAATCCTGACACGCACCGGTCCTCGTCAGCTATCCTCGTCACTCGCGAGCCAACGTTGGCCGCGGAAAACTCAAAGTCGAGATTGTACGAAAAGCAGGAAACGCCGATAAGCGGCAGACATCTTGGCCGCGCCCGTTGCCGAATGTCCTGCTTGCGGTTCGTTCTCATCCTGCGCACAATGAGGGATTCCACAAAATGCCCGCCTTTGGACTACTCCCCCAGGTTGAAAACCATGCCCGAAACCGCCCCTTGGATTACCTACCGGCCAGAACTGAAAGTCCTGGATTGCACGATTCGCGACGGCGGATTGATCAATAATCATCAGTTCGACGACACCTTGGTGCGTGCGGTTTACGAGGCATCGATCGCCGCTGGAATCGACTACATCGAAGTCGGGTACAAGAATTCGCCGCGACTGTTCCCGACCAGCGAGTTCGGGCCGTGGCGCCATTGCGAGGAAGCGGATCTGAACCGGGTCTTTCACGATCACGACGCCGAGGCGACGGGATTGAAGATCGTGGCGATGGCAGACGCCGAAAAGAGCGACTGGAAGACGCAGATCGTACCCCGCGATGAGAGTGTCTTGGACATGATCCGGGTCGCATTCTACGCGCACCAGGTGTCCGAAGCGGTTGAAATGATCAACCATTTCGACGCGTTAGGCTACGAAACGACGGCCAATCTGATGGCGGTTTCGAACATCACCGAGACCGAAATCGACGAAGTGCTCAAGGCCGTTCGTCCCACCCCCGCGGTTGCGATGGTGATCGTTGACAGCTTCGGCCACCTCTACCGCGAGCAGGTCGACCGACTGTACGGAAAGTATTCGGCGGCCATGGAAGGGACCGGCAAGGAGATCGGCATCCACGCCCATAACAACATGCAATTAGCATTCGCCAACACGATCGAAGCCATCATCTTGGGTGCCAACCGAATCGACGCCACCATGGCGGGACTCGGCCGCGGCGTGAGGTCCTTGCGGAGCCTGCGGAGCGCGCGCGAGAGGCGCATGCGAACGGCCTCGGCCGCGGTGTCGAGGAGCTCGGCGATCTCGGCGGCGTCGCGCCCCTCGAGGTAGCGCAGCGTGACACCGCCTGC
>JAUIHJ010000632.1 GCA_030432015.1 bacterium | reverse complement strand
CGGTGACTAACTGACCGACGTTGGGCTCACCAAAGCGAGGCATCCGCGTAAACATATAGGGACGATCCTTAGCGCCGTTGTTGAAGACATGCCGCAACCAAGCGGCCTGCAGCTTGGCACCGACGCCATCCAACGGTGGCGGAATGCGGCCCTCGTCTCCCATCTCCGGCTGATTCGATTGAAAACTAGCATTGCGGGCGGCTTCCACGCCGCCCAGTTTGTCTCGAACATGACAGGATCGACAATTGAACGCGGTCAGCGTCTGGGCAACAACGTCGCTTTCGCTCGGCGCGTTCGGCATTCTCAGGCCCTTGATTGCCGCGAAAAGCGACTGGGATTGATTTGCCGTCAAACCATAATTGGGAGTTCCCTGGCGCCCCACGTTGGTCAGGCAATCGGTCTCTGGATTGGGCGCGGGCAGTTTGAGCGACACGAGTGGCTTGGCGGTCCGTTGTGCCACAAGCGGCTTGCTCGCGCCGGCGGTCTGGAGCTGGTGGCATGACGCACAGCCGAGCGAACTGAAAATCCGTGCTCCCTCGGCAGCCAGCTTCGCGTCGACCACCAGTCGCTCGTCCGACGCAGCTTCATCACTTGAGGGGACCAAGGCGAACTCGACCGACATCCGCTTGATATCGGGGCCCTCGAATTCGACACGCAATTCCTGTTCGCCCCCCTGCTCGAAATACTCGACGCGAATCTCCTGCACCCCCGCTTGCAACTCGATCGTCTGGTTGCCGAAAGACAAGGGATGGATCCCATCTTGTTCGATCAGTGGCTTTCCGTTGATCGACAGCCGCGATCCGTCGTCCGAACCGAGGTAAAATCGGTACGTGCCGGCGCGGGCCACACGAAACAGGCCGTCGAAGACCAGGCCGAAATGATCCTTGGCACCAACGTTGACATCAAAACTGGTGGCCAGGCCTTTGGACTTCGACGTGAGGCGGCGAAAGTCGGGCAGCGTTTGCCAACTGCCTTCGTAATAAGCGAACTCCAGCGTGCCTTCAATCTCGAGGTCGCGTAACAGGTAGCAGGCCAGGTCACGACTCTCCTCCGGCGTCAGATTCAAATCGGGCATGCGACCGGCAGGTCGGACATGGAGAGGATCGGCCAGAAACGCCGCCAACCCCAGGACGGAGTACTTCGCTTCCATGACCGGCGGCAGCGGAACAGACGTCGCCAATTGGGGCGCGCCATCGGTGCGAGGATTGTGGCATGCCACACACCCGACGGTATGAAACAGGGCTTCGCCACGCTTGACAGCAGCCGTATTCGGCGCGGCCTCCTGGATGTCACCTGTCGAGGCGAACAGATGAACCAACGCTTCAATCTGGCGTTCCATTTCCGCTGCGGGCATTGCACCCAAGAGGTTGGGCATCGTCGTGCCGGGCTTTACCTTCTGCGGGTCAGCCAAGAATTGGCGGAGATACTCCGGCCGAACTCGCCCCCCAACATGATCCAGGATCGGTGCCTGTTTCTGGATCACGTGAGAAGCGGCTTGCGCGTTGGCGGCGTGGCAGGCCGTGCAACCTAATTCTCCCAACAGCAGACGGCCGCCAGCCATCATGTCCGCTTGACCGTCGGTATGAAACCGTTCGAACCCGGCGACGATCGGGTGCGTGCCGGAGATCGCGACATCATCCGCGCGGGCCACCGTGCTGGACGTCGCCAGTCCACCAACAAGCATGCCGGCCAGAACCAGCCAGCGAGCCACGTTGACCGGTACGGGTTCACGCATCCGCCAATTCGGACATGCCGTTTTCAGGAATCGCAAGAAGGGGCCTGAAGAAAAATCCATTCCGAGCTCCGAAGGCCGGCGGGCGGCGCGGGCAACCTTCCTGATACTTGAAGATTGCAGTGTGAGGACAAAAATGACAAGGTGAGTTGCGTGAAGGAATATGACGGGTTTGCCCTGCGATTGTCAATCCACGGCAATCTGCGTCGACCGGAATCCCGGTCGACTTGGTTCACTCGTTTCGGGCGGGTATCCTTGGATGGCCTTCCCCGCACACGCTTGTTCTCACGAGGGTCCCATGAATCGCACGCTCCGATTGTTTTCGATATCGCCGATTGTTTTGATCACGCTGTTGATCTGCGTTCCTTTCAGCAACCCCGTTGGCAGCGATGCCGCGGAAGTGGCCCGCCTGACGCCAAAGACATGGGAGTCCTTTGCGCCGCACGGCAAGGAGGTTGACTGCATCTATGGAGACTATGTCTTGCGGAACGACCAGTTGGTTGCCGTCATTGCCGAACCCCTGCGGACTCGAAATGCCAACATGACGGTGCGAAGCGTCGGCGGGATGATTATCGACCTGACCCGCGTTGATCGGCCCAACGATCAGCTCAGTGCTTACCATCCCAACGGCATGCCGCTGGTCGTTGGCGATCCGAGCCGCATTGAGATCAAAGTTGATGGGACCGCAACCCCGGCGACGGACTTGGCCTCGCGTCAGGGAAGGCGAATTGACTGGCAGGCATCGACACGCTCCCAAGATGGGCTCGAAGTGACCATTCGCTACTCGCTCATCGACGGCCAACCCTACCTGTCCGTCGAAACGGAGATCACCAATCCGAAAGAAAAAGAAGTTTCACTGAGCCTCAGCGACTTGATCCGTGCCGACGGCCCGTTTGAGTTCGGCAACGATGCAGAGACGGGGATGTTCTGGGCGAGTGAACCCTGGTACCGACAGGCGTACGGCGTGATTGTCGAAGGCCGCTCGATAAAACGTAGCGGAAGTCGTGGCTCGGTCCTGCTGTTGGAAGAAGACGGATCAGCCAAGATCACGGTGGCGGCCGGCGGGTCGCATACCATTGCCCGCAAAATCTTTCCGGCGGACTCGCAACTCCAGCTCCTGGGATTCGCCAAACGATTGGCCGGCGATCCGGGCGTGCCGATGCGAATCGAGGTAGTGGATCCAGCGGGCCCTGTGAACCAAGCCCAGGTGACGTTGATTCGTGACGGCAAGCCAGTTGGTTCGGCGCGGACCGGTTCGGACGGCCAAGCCAGATTCGATGTCCCGCCCGGTCCGTTTCATTTGCAAATTGAATCGTTAGGGCGACCCACAAAGGAATACCACGGCAATACGGCCACGGCCACGGCCGCATCCGCGACCGTTCGTGTTGATCGTTGTGGCTATGTTGCGGGCAAGATTCGCGACACCAACGGGGGCCCGATCCCCTGCAAAGTCGCCTTCCACGGAACGGGGGAAACGAAGACTCCGAACTTCGGACCGAATTCGGAAGCCGTTTCCGTGGGCAACCTGCATTACAGCCACAACGGCACGTTTCGCCAGGAGATAGGACCGGGGACCTATGAGGTCATCATTAGCCACGGTCCGGAATACGATGCCGTCTTCACCAAAATCGAAGTTCAGCGAGGTCAAACAACGGACCTGGTCGCAACGCTCGAACGCGTCGTCGATACGAAGGGTTGGATTAGCAGCGATTTCCACAGCCATTCGACCCCGTCCGGCGACAACACCGGTCGACAGCTGGGGCGGGTGCTCAATCTGCTTTGCGAGAACATCGAATTCGGCCCCTGCACCGAACACAATCGCATTGACAGTTATGCGCCCCATCTCGAACGGCTGGGCGTCGCGCACCTGATGGCGACATGCACCGGCATGGAACTGACCGGTGGACTCCTGCCAGTCAATCATCAAAACGCGTTTCCCCTGTTGCACCGCCCCCGCACCCAAGACGGCGGAGGACCTCGCACCGACAGCAATCCCGTGCTGCAAATCGAGCGGCTGGCGATGTGGGACGACAAGAGCGACAAGTTGGTCCAGGAGAACCATCCCAACCTGGTGCAAATCCTCGGTGATCGCGACCTGAACGGCGAAGCGGATGGTGGCTTCGCAGGGATGTTCGGCTTTATGGATGTGATGGAAGTGCATCCGCCGGACGGCATCTTCGCGAAGCCGGAACGGGATGCCAAAGGCAAACTGACCCGGAATCCGATTTTTCATTGGATGCAGTTGTTGAATTTGGGATACCGCATTCCAGGCGTCGTCAATACGGACGCGCATTACAATTACCACGAATCCGGCTGGCTGCGTAACTATCTTCATAGCCCGACGGACGATCCGGCGGAAATCGATGTCATGGACGTGGTTCACACGACCGAACGAGGCCGGCTGACGATGACAACCGGTCCGTTTATGGAAGTCTCGCTGAGATCTGCGGCAGCCGGTGATCAGCCGATTGCACTGCCTGGCGACGATGTCGAATTGCCTGGCGGAAAGGGGAATCTTCACGTCCGCGTACAATGTGCCAATTGGCTGGACATCAATCGCGTTCAGGTGTTCGTGAACGGACGCGCCGAGGAAGCGTTGAATTTCACGCGTCGCACAACACCCACACAATTCGGGAATGGCGTGGTCAAATTTGACGCGAGCCTGAACGTCGACTTAAAGGTCGACTCCCATCTGATTGTCGCAGCTATCGGCGAAGGGCTCGACCTGGGCCGCGTCATGGGCCAAGGCTGGGGCAAGAAAAGTCCGGTCGCGGTTTCCAATCCGATCTTTGTCGATGTGGATGGCAAGGGCTTCAAACCCAACCGAGATTTGCTCGGTCTGGAATTGCCGCTCGGTGCCGAATAATCGAATCGCGCGGATCCGTTGAAAATGGGACGAATGGCGGGACCGGCATGCCGTCATACGGAGCGTATCCTACTGGTGCGTTGCCGACTGGCACGCGATCAGCGCGGAAATGATCCGGTCCCTACGCACCTGATGGCAAGTAGGTTTGCAGCCAATCGTAGATCTTGGCTTCCGCTGCGGGCGGCACGGCATGACCCTGGCGATGGTTTAGCAGGCCCAACCGAGCGGGTGTGCCGTAGAGCCGATATACCGGAAGTGCAGCCGTAATAAACGGCCAGCTTTGTTCTCCGTCAGCCGAATCTCCCCCGACCAACAGGAACGGACGCGGCGCTGTCAGCGCCAACAGTTGATGATGTTCCAACGCGAAGTCAGCGTCCTTTATGGTGTCGCCGAGG
>JAUIHJ010000631.1 GCA_030432015.1 bacterium | reverse complement strand
CGGCTTGAGCCTCGAATGCGCACAATGCCACAATCACAAGTACGACCCGATTACCCAGGAAGAGTACTATCGCTTCTTCGCCTTTTTCAATCAGTCGTCGGATCCGGGCATGCAGACCCGCAAGGGCAATCAGTCGCCCGTCGTCGACGTCTTTGACCCCGGGCAGCGATCGAACGCGACGCAACTGACGCAGCAATTGGCGGATTTGCAGCGTCAGCGCGAGGCGCGGGCAACGGCCGCCGAAGCGGAGTTTGTCGCTTGGGCGAACGAGGCCAGCCAGCACGCCAACGAGGTTACGCTCGATCCGCAGGACATGGTACTGCACTATCCACTGGACGATGCCCAAGGAGACCACGCTCGCGAGATCGTCAGCGAACGGCACGAGGCTGCCCGCCAATCGACTGACGGCACCGCGAACGTGGGCGACGATACCAGCCCCCAGCGACGGGCAACCGTGCAAGGCAAGCCAGCCTGGACCGAGGGAAAGTTCGCCGGTGCATTCCGCGGTACCGGCAGCAACTACCTTGATGCCGGGCAGGTTGCCGACTTTGAACGCACCGATGCATTTTCTTACGGCGCTTGGCTCAAACCGCAGGAGAATGCCAGCGGGGCGATCCTGGCACGTATGAACAACAACAACGCCTTCCGCGGATTTGACCTGCTCTGTTCGAAGGGCAATGTCGAAGTCCATATCGTGCACAAGTGGCCGGACAATGCGGTTAAGGTCCGGACGAAAGCGAAACTCAAGGCGGGCGTGTGGCAACATGTTTTCGTCACCTACAACGGTAACAGCAAGGCAGACGGCATTACGATCTTTTTCGACGGCGAGCCGCAGGAATGGGCCATCGAGCGAGATGAATTGACCGAGTCAATCCGCACGAAAGTGCCGCTCTATATCGGCAGCCGCAACCCGGATTCGAAGTTGAAGGCCGACCTCGACGACGTGCGCGTCTATCGTCGGCTTTTGAGCCCGCCCGAAGTCGCTGCCGTCGCCAGTCGCGATCCCATCACGCCCATTCTCGCCTTAGCCGCGGAACAGCGGAGCGAGGCCCAAACGTCGATCCTGCGCAATCACTTTCTTACATCCGTCGATCAGCAATCGCAGCAGCTGAGCAAGCAGATTCGCGACACTTCCGGAAAGCTTGCCGAGGCCACCAAGCCGATCAGTACGGTCATGGTGATGAAAGATGTGGCCCAACCGCGGATGACTTACATCCTCGATCGCGGCAACTATGCGTCGCCCCTCAAGGACCGGCCGGTGACGCCCGGCACGTTGTCGGTGCTCCCCCCCCTGCCCGCAAATGCCCAGACCAATCGTTTGGGATTGGCCAAGTGGCTGATCCAGCCCGATCATCCGCTGACAGCTCGGGTGGCCGTTAACCGCTATTGGCACATGCTGTTCGGAACAGGACTGGTCAAGACGTTGGAGGATTTCGGAGCTCAGGGTGAACCGCCGAGTCACCCCGAGTTGCTGGATTGGCTGGCGGTCGATTTTGTGGAGCATGGTTGGAACATCAAGCGCACGCTCAAACAGATTGTGATGTCGGCGACCTACCGGCAGACCTCGCGCGTGACGCCCGAACAATTAGCGCGAGATCCGGAGAACCGCCTGCTGGCCCGCGGCCCCCGTTTCCGTTTGGCCGGTGAGATGATTCGTGACAACGCCCTGGCCGCCAGCCGTTTGCTGCAACCAACCATCGGAGGTCCCAGCGTCAAGCCTTACCAGCCGGATGGAATCTGGAACGAAGTCAGCCTCAATGGCAACCTGCGCTTCGCTCAGGACCACGGCGACAAGCTCTATCGGCGAAGCATGTACACCTATTGGAAGCGATCTGCACCCGCTCCGGCAATGACGATTTTCGATGCACCGACACGAGAAAAGTGCACGCTCCGCCGGTCACGCACCAATACGCCGCTGCAAGCTTTGGTCACGCTGAACGACCCTCAGTTCCTGGAAGCGGCGCGGGCCTTGGCCCAGCGTGCGTTGGTCGAACACGATCAACTTGACGATCAGATTACGTTCGCGTTCCGCGCGGCGGCCGGTGTGCGGCCGAGCCTGGAAACGCTGGCCATATTGAAGCAAGCGTACCAGGAAGAACTGGTCGTATTTCAGGCCGAACGGTCTCGCGCCGAGCAGCTGCTGGCGGTCGGTGAATCTCCACGCAATGAGCAACTGAATCCCACACAACATGCCGCGATGACCATCGTGACCAGCATGATTCTCAATTTGGACGAAACACTGACGCGCGGCTAAGGAACATCCAAGACCGAGGCGACCAATGATGCCGTCGTTGCGGTCACCCGACGCGGGTGTCGACGCTCTGGCGAACGTAGCGACAACCATCGCGACATAAGGAACCAACTGTGGATCCACTTAACGAATTCAAACAACGCCTGACTCGGCGGCAATTGCTGGGAAATGCGCTGCGTCCGATGGGTGCAGCCGCCGTCGCATCGCTGCTGGGTACGCCGTTGCCAAGCAGCCAAGCCGCGGCGGAGGTGGCGGATGCCCCGGCAAACGACAAGAACGCGAGACGAAGCGGCGCTGCGGGTCGCGGCCTGGCGGACCTTCCTCACTTCGCACCACGCGCCAAACGGGTCATCTACATGTTCATGTGCGGCGGACCGTCGCACATTGATACGTTCGATTTCAAACCGGAGTTGCGCAAGCTCCACGGAAAAGAATTGCCCGATTCGATTCGCAACGGCCAACGGATCACGGGCATGACGTCCGGACAAAAGGCGTTTCCTGTTGTGGCACCCATGTTCAAGTTCCAGAAGTATGGCCAGCATGGGACCTACGTCAGCGAAATCCTGCCGCACACGGCACAAATCGTCGATGACCTGACGATCGTCAAGTCCGTCAACACCGAAGCCATCAACCACGATCCGGCCATCACGTATATCAACACCGGCGTGCAGCAGCCTGGAAATGCCAGCATGGGCTCATGGGTCAGCTATGGGCTAGGCAGCCCAAACGAGAATCTGCCGGCCTA
Source organism: bacterium (assembly GCA_030432015.1). Classification (GTDB taxonomy): domain Bacteria; phylum Planctomycetota; class Planctomycetia; order Pirellulales; family Pirellulaceae; genus ARS98. Next base: position 2,006 of record JAUIHJ010000631.1, on the reverse strand, counting down.
TCTGGTGATGATCAGCCGCGGGCCCGGCCAGAAGCAGGCCCTCTATTCGCGTCTCTGGGGCAGCGGTTTCCTGCCATCGGAACATCAGGGAGTAAAACTGCGCTCCGGTGCCGATCCAGTGCTTTACCTGAACGATCCCGCCGGTATCGATCGGACCATGCGGCGTCGGATGCTGGATCGGATTGCTCAGATCAATGACCAGCAGTTCCAGGCGTTTGGCGATCCCGAAACACAAACGCGGATCGCACAATACGAAATGGCATTCCGCATGCAATCGTCAGTTCCCAGCTTGACCGACCTGTCCAGCGAGTCGCAGAGTACATTCGAATTGTACGGTCCTGAGTCCCAGAAACCGGGTACCTTCGCGCGCAACTGCATTATCGCCCGGCGACTGGCCGAACGCGGTGTGCCGTTCATTCAGCTTTTTCATCGCGGCTGGGATCAACACGGCAACCTGCCCAAGCTGCTGCGGGGTCAGTGCGATTCAATCGACCAACCAGCCGCAGCGTTGGTCAGAGATCTCAAGCAGCGCGGCATGTTCGAAGACACATTGATTATCTGGGGCGGCGAGTTTGGCCGCACGATCTATTCACAAGGCAAATTGACCAAAGAGAATCATGGGCGCGATCATCACGGCCGGTGCTTTACCATGTGGATGGCGGGCGCGGGGATCAAGCGTGGATTCGAATACGGCAGGACGGATGACTACTGTTACAACATCACCGAAAGCCCGGTTCCGATTCGCGACCTGAACGCCACATTTCTGAATCAGTTGGGCATCGACCACAACCGGCTGACGTTCCGGTATCAGGGCCTGGAACAGAAATTGACCGGTCCACAGCCGGCGCGAGTGGTCCGCGAGATCCTGGTGTAGCAACCTGGTGTAGGCGGCGCGGTCCGTTGTCGCGACGCGGCGTCATCAAGGAAACGGGCGGCGTGCCGTCGACAAATCCTGCCCCCACGCTGCGGGCGGCGCGTTTGTTGGACAGTACCACGTGGTTCCGCAAGCATTTGGAATTCAATGATTGGGACCTCTGCCAGTTTGCCTCGCAGGCCACACGCGGTCGCAGGGCATCGCATGGCATCACAACGTGCGCTGCTCGGCTAGGAAATGGGGGCTGGCGGTCGCCAGGACGCAATTTCGTCGAGAGGATACATGGGTCGCGGAATTCGTTTCCAATCGAAGGCCGTCAGGTCCGACTGGGTCATCCCAGGCGAATCAACTCGAATCAGTTCACGACGCCAAGGCTGAAAGAACTGAAAGTTGCTGGCCGTCTTTACGACCACCATTTTGGCGTCCGAAATCTCTAGCCCCAGGTGCGTGTAAAGGACTGGATGGTTAATGGCAAAGCTGCGGTGATCCAGCATCACGATCCGGACTTGGCCAACTTCCAGCAGGGCGGTACGGCGCAAATCGCAAACGCCGCGATCACCGAGGCGGACGGTAACCCCCTTGCTGGTCGCTGCGATCCGTCCCCTGACCGTGACAGGCTGACTGAAGATGCTGTCGACTTTGCCCCCCAACGCGACCGTGATTTCCGCGTCGACTCCGGCGTCATGGGCTGCCTCGACGGCGGCGGGATCAATGATTGGGACCAAGGCAATGTCCGCCACTTGCTGCGCGAGCAATTCGCGGAGAATGACGGTACTGTCGCCCGGCGCACCGCCATAGACCGAGTCCCCTGTGTCTGACAAGATCACCAACCCGCGGTCCGACGCCACGGCTTGGCGGATCGCGGCGGCGGGCGCGACGCGCTGGCTGGCCCAAAATTGATCTCGCAGTTGCCATGCTTTTTCGGCCATCGTATCGGCGATCGATTGGGCCAATGATTCATTGTTGTCGGTATGTACGACAACGGACCAGCCGCCCTCGGCGACGTCCAACCACGGTTGCATAGGATAAGGTGAAACGTCGATGACACCTGCTTGTCGCTCGAACGTGCGCGCCAGCTCGAACCATTCACGCATCGGCCCCTGCGACGTGAGAAATTGATCCTGGGGCGTGA
>JAUIHJ010000630.1 GCA_030432015.1 bacterium | reverse complement strand
ACCCTGTCCGCCGTGAATCTCGCCCTGCGGAAAGTTGCTGGCGAAGTGGAAATAGGGGAACGACTTTCCGATCTCGTTGCCTCGCCGCGCGGTACGTTGCTGGCGACCGACGAATTGCGCCACGAACTTGTGATGATCGGTGGCAGCGGTGCAGACATGGAAGTCCGCCAGCGTTTGCAGGTCCCCTCCTATCCCGTAAGTGTGTCGCTTTCCCAGGATGGCCGCAGCGGCACCGTCGCATCGCTCTGGTCGCGCCGCCTGGCATTTCTGGAATTCGACACTCAGGGCGTGGCCCGCGTGGTTGATGTGTTGGACATGCCATTCGCGCCCAGATGTCAGTTGTATGTAAAGCAAGATCAGCGGCTGATCGTGGCCGATTCGTTTTCGGGCCGCTTGGCGGTGATCGACCCCGTACAGCGTAAACTCCTCCATGTCCGGGAGTTCCCCGGTCATAACATCCGGGGCTTGGGACTCAGTTCCAATGGCGAGATGCTGATCGTGGCCCATCAGATGTTGAATGAGCTTGCACATACCGTCCGCAACGATGTTCACTGGGGGTTGTTGATGTCAAATGATCTCCGGTGGCTCAAGCTGGATTCGGTGCTGACGGCCAGCGAGGACCTCTACATCGGCGCTCACATGCACCCGCTCGGTCACGCCGGAAGTGCCACTGGAGATCCCGCCGGGTTGGCCGTCGGATCCAATGGCACCGTCGTTGTGTCGTTGGGTGGCGTTGGGGAAATCGCGATGGGAAGCGAAGATGACTTCAGTCTCCAGCGGATTGGTGTGGGGCGACGGCCGAGCGGGATTGCGGTCGCCAATCAGGGAACGATGGCCTTCGTGGCCAACACATTTAGCGATTCGGTCACGGTCGTCGACCTGGAGAATCGCGAATCACTCGCGGAGATTGCCCTGGGGCCGGCCTATGAACTTTCACTGGCGGAGCGCGGTGAACAGCTCTTCTTTGATGCATCGCTTTCCCACGACAGTTGGATGAGCTGCAATAGCTGCCATACGGACGGACACACCAACGGGCTACTCAACGATAACTTCAGCGACGCTTCATTCGGCGCGCCCAAGCGCGTGATGTCCCTGTTGGGGCGCTCCGATACGGCCCCGTTTGCGTGGAACGGGAGCGCCAAGGACTTGGATTCGCAAATCCGAAATTCAATTTCGCAGACCATGCAGTCGGATCAGGAACCGAGGGACAGCCACGTCACGGCCATCGCGGCGTTTTTGGAAACGCTACAGCCACCACCCTCAATTGACGAAGCACGCGGCCAGCAAGACGCGGCCGCAATCGCCCGCGGCAAAGAAAAGTTCACCACGCTGAAATGCAACGCCTGCCACGCGCCGCCCGTCTACACCACGCCCCGGACCTACCAGGTGAACCTGTCAGACGCCTTGGGGAACGACCACTTCAATCCACCGTCGCTGTTGGGCGTCGGGCAACGCGGCCCTTACTTTCACGACAGTCGCGCCAAGGAATTGGTGGATGTCTTTCGCACCTTCGGTCATCAATTAGAACGAGAACTTGACGACGCAGAGCTCGACGATTTGCTGGCGTTCTTGCGCAGTCTGTAGCGACCTATGGCGAGCTGGTGGCGCTCGAAGACAGTGCGCCACGATCGCTCGGGTGTATCGGCTGGCCGCCGAGTTCTAAGCAAAACGGAATCAACGCACAGGCTGCCAGGTCGGCCGAGGCGGGGCCATTGTGGTCTTGCGTTCCTTTGCCTGTGGACCGGGCTCGGATTCGCTTGCCTCAGGCATTGCGGCTTGAGTTTTCTTGATTACAGACGGGCCTGCTTCCGTCGCTTTCGACGCCGGAACCGGGGAAACCGTCGTGAACGCCGACTGAATCACGCCGGACGAACGGCTTCGCTGGGCGCTCTCGTTATCGCCCGGCTGTTGCGCGATATTCACCGGCGATTGGCCGCCGCTGGCCGGTCCACCCTGGTTGTTCGGCCCTCGTGGCGCGCGGGGCGTCCACCGCGCCGAAAACTGTCCCGGCAAGGTGATATGGACGTCGGCCCGGGTATCGAGCCGCCGACCGTCAGCGGTCGTGTAGCGAACGTCCAACCTTAACTTGCTGTGCTCGGGGGCCTCGCCCGGCCATGGTAGGCGCAACTGAATCCCCCGTGCATTGTCGTCGTTAACGATCGCCTTGTGAACGTTCTTGGCATCGATTTCCCATCGCGCCACCAGGGCCCCCGTGCCTTGATCGCGTTTGGCGTAATCGAGCAATACTGCGGTGATCGGTCCCGCCAACGGAACAAACTCGTTGTCGGCGTTGCGCGGCTCCAGGACAATAACCAAGCCGTCGTCTCCCGACTTTCTGTCAAAGTCGGTGCCGCCGGTGAGTGTTGAATTCAATTCGATATGAGTAATTCGCGGGTCTCCCGGGCCCCGCGAGCGTGCGGCCACTTGCCGCGTTGGAGTCTGGTAGCGAGGGGACCGCCGCGCTGAATCTCCCCCTGGAACTGGCAGTTCGGTGTCGGTGGGCCGGCCCTCATTGACCCGTGGCGGCTCTAGCGTCGAGGGGAGACCGTCTTCCAGCCCCGGAATCACGATCGAGGGCGACGTCATGTCCGGCTCATCGTCAGACGCGCCCAAGCCAGAATTGCGAGATTGCGAACTCCTTGCTTCCGAACCGGAGTCGCGGTCGCTTCCGCGGGCTTGCAGTTTCTGCTCTGCACGTTCGAGTTCGAATTCCAAGTCCAGGACTCGATCTTCTAGCGCGCGCCGTTCGGCTCCCAGGATTTCCAAATGGGAACTGACGTAAGGACTTTGCCTGCACCCTGCGGCAATCAATACCACCAACGAGAGATAGGCGAACCGGCGATCCATCGCATCGGCCTCAGCTACGGTGTGGTTTTTCTTGAACTCGCTGCCTGCGAGAGGCAGGTTGACCTGCGACCATCCTGGTCGGCGGGTCCTTCGAGTATCTCAGCAACTACTTGATTTTGTCCATTTCCGCAATGACTTTGTCAATCAGCTTGTACTCGCATGCCTCGTCCGCGGTCATAAAGCAGTCGCGGTCGGTATCCTGTTCGATCTTGTCCAACGACTGGCCGGTGTGCTTGAGCAAAATCTCGTTCATTCTGGCCTTGATGCGGCGGAACTCGCGGGCATGGATTTCGATCTCCGCCGCGGTTCCCTGCATGCCAGCCAGAGGCTGATGAATCATGATGCGGGCGTTGGGTAGAGCGAAACGCTTCCCAGCGGTCCCGGCGGTCAGCAGTACGGCACCCATCGAAGCTGCCTGCCCGATGCAATAGGTGGCTACATCGCAGGTGATGAACTGCATGGTGTCGTAAATCGCCAGTCCGGCACTCACGCTGCCGCCGGGCGAATTCACATACAGGTGGACATCGGCCTTGGGGTCATCGGACTGCAGAAACAGCAGTTGGGCCACGATCGCATTGGCGACTTCATCGTCGATTCCGGATCCCAGAAAGATAATCCGATCTTTCAGCAACCGACTATAAATATCGTAGACCCGCTCTTCGCGTCCGCTTTTTTCGACAACATACGGTATGAGTGGCATCGCGTTTGGTGACTCCGTTAAATCCGATTGCGGTGGCAACAACTGGTGAGAAATCCGATCAGTCGTCTTGCTCTTCAGTCGTGGGTGGTTTTTCAAGCACGCTGTCAACCAAGCCATACGCCTTGGCTTCTTCAGCGCTTAGGAAAAAGTCGCGATCGGTGTCCTTGGCAATCGTTGCCAGATCTTTTCCCGTGTGTGTGACGAGGATTTCGTTCAGCGTTTGCCGCGTGCGTAGAATCTCGTCGGCCTGGATTTCAATGTCGCTGACTTGTCCACTGACACCGCCCCAAGGCTGGTGCAGCATGACGCGCGAATTTGGCAGGGCAAACCGCTTCCCAGCGGCGCCACCGGCCAAAAGAATTGCGCCGCCACTGGCCGCCTGGCCAACGCAATACGTCGCAACCGGCGATGTCAGAATCTGCATCGTGTCGTAGATCGCCAACGTCGCCACCACATCACCGCCCGGCGAATTGATGTAGAAGTGGATATCCTTGCGTCGATTTTCGCTCTGCAGAAACAGCAGCTTCATGACCACTTCGTTGGCGTTCCCCGTATGGATCTCGCCCTGCAGAAAGACAATTCTATTCTCGAGCAACAGGTCCCCCAGCGTCATTTGCCGCTGGCGCTGGTAGCTCTGATAGGACTGTGAATCGAAAATCGGATTCGGAAACTGGCTCATATGCAACTTATCCTCGTTGTTCTTAACCGCGGTTCTTACCGCGTCACCCGGCGTCGATCCTATGACGTGTATGACGAGAGACCGATGGGGAGATCGCGGCCGCTTCCGTGCAGGCGTGCCAGATGCGATTGTGTTCTTGAGAGGCGGTCATGGTCAGCCGCCGACTGCCTGGCGGATTGCTTCGCGAGCAACCGGTTATTTCTTTGGTGTTTGGCCGGGCAATTCTTCGGTTGCATCGGCACCGTACTTCGCTTCAGGAATGTCCGTTTCTTCACTGTGTCCGCCGATGGCATGGTCAATTGCCACCGTCTCGTCCGGCTCGGGCTCGAAGGGTACGTCGTTGAATTTCGCCTCGGCAGTAATCAGATCGATGACTTTTCGTTCGATGATTTGATTCCGCAAGGCGTCCATTTGCCCACGCTTCTCCAGGCGCGCCCTGACACGACGTGGCGATTCCTGACTTTGCTGTGCAATCCGAAGGATTTCGACGTCGTAATCGGCGGGTTCAACCTCGAATTCGTGATCTTCGGCGATCCGTTCGAGGATAAAGTGTTCCTTCAAGGCGCGTGCGGTTGAATCCTGGCTATTCTGGCGCAATTGATTCTGGTACCCCTGAATCACATCGTCCGGGAAACCGGCCGATCGCAGTTCGAGCACGGCCCGCTCAAGTTCGCGGCGGCCCTGGCGTTTCAGCAAACCGGGTGGCAATTCCCACTTGGCGTCCTTAATGAGGAAAGCCGTGATCTGCTGGCGAATCCGTTGCTGCTGGTGATATTCATGCTGA
>JAUIHJ010000629.1 GCA_030432015.1 bacterium | reverse complement strand
CCCAGGCTCTAAACTGACATGCCTACGGCATTCAAACTTGCGAGACTTCTAGAATTGACGTTTCGACCTTTCATGGATGATGGTCATGCCGCCGTTGTGCGACTAACTTCACGCCGCACGATTCAACACGCCGCAACGCTGACTGTCACACCAGCAAAAACCGCACACCAAGGATGGGATCGGTATGGAAAACCAAGAACCCGAATACGCACAGATCTTGGAACTGACGCGGCAACTGGTGCGAAAGCGGCAGCAGGCTTCGTCCTTCCAGGCTGGCCAGGATCCAGTTCCCTACGCGGGCCGAGTCTACGACGAACGGGAGGTTGAAGCAGGTGTCCGGAGCATGCTCGACTTCTGGCTGACACTCGGGCCCGAAGGAGACGCCTTGGAACGCTCCCTGGCCACGGCGCTGGGCGTCCGCAGTTCGCACCTGGTCAACAGTGGCTCGTCCGCAAACCTGGTGGCCGTCTCCGCCTTGACCTCGCATTCACTGGGCGCACGCCGGCTCTGCCCTGGCGATGAAGTGATCACGGTGGCCGCCGGATTTCCCACGACGGTGTCACCAATCATTCAGAACCGGGCCGTGCCTGTCTTTATCGACAACGATCCCAGCACGGGGAACGCCCGGGTCGAGCAACTGGAAGACGCCTTCGTGCCGGGAAAAACCAAGGCCGTCTTCATGGCGCATACGCTTGGCAATCCGTTTGATCTGGCAGCCGTAACCGACTTTTGCCAGCGGCATGACCTCTGGTTGATCGAAGACAACTGCGATGCGTTGGGCAGCCTGTACGATGGTCGACCGACCGGCAGCTTTGGCGACCTTAGCACGCAAAGCTTCTACCCGCCGCATCATATTACGATGGGCGAAGGGGGCGCCGTCAACATCGTGCGCAACGCCCGCCTGAAAGTTCTCGTCGAGTCATTTCGGGATTGGGGCCGCGACTGCTGGTGTGCCAGCGGGTGCGATGATACGTGCGGCAAACGCTTCGGCTGGCAACTGGGCGAGCTGCCCGAGGGTTACGACCACAAGTACATCTACACACACCTGGGCTACAATCTCAAACCGACCGATCCGCAAGCCGCCATCGGCCGCGTGCAACTCGAAAAACTGGCCACCTTCGTCAGCGCCCGATCAAGCAACTGGAATACGTTGCGCCGAAACCTGGCCGATCTGGAAGAGCACGTCGATTTTATGCTGCCGACTCACGCGACCGGTTGGAGCGAAGCGGGGTTCTCCTGGCAACCGGGTTCGCCGGAAGTCGATCCCAGTTGGTTTGGCTTTATGATGGTCGTCAAAGAGAACGCTCCTTTCTCGCGAACCGGCTTGGCCAACGCGTTGGATCAGCACAAGATCGGCAATCGCATGCTGTTCGGCGGCAATCTCGTGCGGCAACCGGCCCTGGTTCGCCTGCGGCGGGAATACGAAAAGAATCCGGCCGCGGGCGCCCAACCACCGTTTCGAGTGGTGGGCGACTTGACTGGCGCAGACCGGCTCATGAACCAGGCCATTTTCGTCGGTGTCTACCCGGGGCTTAACGACGAGCAGTTGACGTTCATGTCCGACTGCATTCGTCAGGCCTGCCACGGTCAATCGGTGGCCAAGACCGTGGTCTGAGCTTGCCGACCGACGCAATGACGCGCGCCGCACAATGGAGACGATTGCATGGTGGAGACGATGTCAGCACGGCGTGCCCTTGTGTCAGGAGCCACCGGGTTCGTGGGAAGCCATGTAACGCAACAGTTGATCGCCTCCGGCTGGGACGTCCACATCATTGTCCGCCCATCCTCCAGCCTGGCCGCGGTCGACGCGAGTCAGGAACGGCTCACGACCCACGTTCACGACGGCACGACCGCAGGAATGCTTGAAATCGTTGCCTCCGCCCAACCCGACGTGGTCTTTCATCTCGCTTCGATGGTCGTCGGCAGCCACCGCCCTGAAGACGCAACGGCAATGTTGCACAGCAACGTCATCTTCGGGACGCAGTTGGTCGAAGCCATGGCCCAACATCAGTGCCGGGCTCTGATCAACACCGGCACATTCTGGCAGCATTACGAGAACGCAGCCTACAACCCGGTATGTCTCTACGCGGCCACGAAACAAGCATTTGAGTCGCTCCTCGAATACTACGTGCAGGCCGCGCAAATGCAGATCGTGAATCTCTGCCTGTTTGACACGTACGGTCCCGGCGACCCCCGCAACAAACTGCTGTCGCTGCTCCGCAACGCGGCTCGAACAGGCGAAGTCTTGGCGATGTCCGCCGGCGAACAGTTGATCGACCTGGTCTACATCGACGATGTCGCGACAGCGTACCTGACGGCTGCAGACCGCTTGCTTGACGGCGTGACGACCGGATGGGAGCACTTCACGGTCCAAACCGGGCAGCCGGTGCGGGTCCGTGAGTTGGTCGCACTCTACACGCGTCTGGCCGCTCCCCAACCGCAGATCGCCTGGGGTGCCCGCCCTTACCGGCCGCGTGAAGTGATGGTGCCGTGGCAAGGCGGTGTGCCCCTTCCCGGGTGGCGCCCCCGCGTCGGGTTGGAGGAAGGCCTGCGGCGCGTCCGCGCCCAGGAAACGCCCCACCGCACTGCGCCGTCATGCACTGGCGGCAGTCGCGCGGCAGCGTTCAGCTCGTGCTGAGGCAACGCACCAGGGCGGCCGCGACGGGGCATCCCCTAGGTTGTAGGCAAGTCAATCACTACAAGGCAACCAGAACATGCTGATCGTGATCCCAACGTACCGTCGCAACGCGTGTCTGCACTGGGTGCTGCAAAGCCTCGTACAATGCCGGACCGACACACTGGACGAGCCGGTTCGGGTTCTGGTGGTGAACAACTATCCCCCGGCGAAAGATGAAATTCAAAACATCGTCGATCGTTTTTCCCACGACGGGCGATTCTCCTGGCAGATCCTTTTCCGCGACACGACGTTACCCCCGGTGGAAAACTGGTACTCGTCAATTCTCGCACACGCGCAGCCCGACGAAGTCGTCATGATCAATGCCGACGACGATCTATTCTTCCCCTGGAGCCTGGAAGAACGGTATCGCGAAATTCGCCGCCTCGACGCCGAACTCCTGCTGGCAGAGTTGGACTCGAGCTTGATCTTCTCGCAGCACGCGCAGCGGGTATGTCACCTGGAGCACTTTCCTATTCCTGAAACGGCACGCGGAACGCGTCTGTCGCTGGAGGACGTCTACGACTACACGCCGCAACACTTGAGCAATCACTGCTACCGCAACACGCAGGCGTTTCGAGATTCGCTGGTGAAGGCCCAGGCGTGGTGCCACGCACAGGACTGGCTCGACTTTCACAATCGCACGTTGTTCATCACGCTCTACCTGCCGTATGCCATCCTCCTGTCCGGCGGACGCGTGGTAGGGTTGCCGCAAAAGTGTGTGATCCGCGGGCGGGACTTGGAGGAAGTGCAGGCGGCCAAGTACGGTGTGCCGAGCTGGAATCACGGGTTCATTCACCTCTGTGCCCTCGGCGTCTTGGACAATTCCGAGCTCAAAGAATTTTCGCAACTCGATTCGGTGCGAGCCAAGTACAGCGACGAATTCGTCAGGTGGTTCCTGACCTGCCTGTTTGATGCGCGGGTCGGCCGGAAACGACTGGTTGAAACGCTCGATCGCGTCCACTTTCCCCTGGCCCGCCTTGCGAGCCTGAAAGCGCTGCATGGCGCCAACTTGGTCGTGCGCGATCTGCTGCGACTGCGCGCATGGCGACTGGCACGGGCCAGCGCTCGACACAGCGTCCCCATGGATCAATTCATGAATCGGCTGGCCACGCTGGCACAACCATGAAACACGTCACGAGCCGCCGCCGTACGACGCAGTGGAATCTATTCTTCCACTACGTCGCCATTGCGCTCGCCATGGTCTCCGGCGTGGTGTTCGTCCCTTTGTATCTCCACTTCATTCCGCTCGAATTGTACGGCGCGTGGCTGGCGACGGGTAATATCGTCGCGTGGCTGACGGTCATCGATCCTGGCTTGTCCACCGTCTTGCAGCAACGGTCGGCCGTCGCGTACGGCGACGGGAATGTTGCCGAGTTGAATTCACTCCTGACTGGCGGACTCTTGATCTCCGCCGCCATCTCCGCCGCCGTGTTGCTGGCTGGCGTGACCACTTCGAAGTTCCTGATTGGCTGGCTGAACTTGCCAGGCGAGTTTGACACCGCGCTCTTACATGAGGCCTTTCTGTTGGCGGTCGCGGGTACGGCTCTGATGATCTTCTCCTATGCGCTCACCGCCTTTAATCAAGGGCTTCAGAGTAGTGTGGTGATCGGAATCGTGTTTGTGATTTCGACGGTGGCCAGCCTGTTGGTGACGGCCGTGCTGCTGCTGAAGGGAATCGGTCTGCTGGCGATTCCGATCGGACTTGTCGTGCGCGCCTGTGGGCTGACGATCGGGAACGCGGGGTACCTCTGGTGGCGCTACGCCCGTGAACGGCTGCGCTATCGTTTTTCACTACAGCAAGTCACCACGTTGGCCCGGCTGACCTCGTATACGTTCTTGGGACGCGGCGCCGCGGTCGTCGCCACCAACTTGGATGCCTTTGTGTTAACCCGTTTCCTGGGTGCGGACGTCGCACCGGTGCTGATCCTCTCGCGTAAAGCGGCTGATATCAGCCGCACCATCGCCGAGCGGCCTGCGGTGGCCTTCATGCCGGCAATTGCGCATCTGGTCGGCGCCGGCGGGCAGGAGCAGGCCCGCGTCATCTTACTGCGGCTGGTCAGGTTGATTCTCTGGATGCTGGGGCTGATCGGTGCGGGCGTCATGGTCTTCAATGGTGACTTCGTGACACTCTGGGTCGGAAAAAGATTCTTCGCGGGTCCTGCCATCAACAGCCTGATCGCCGCGTCGCTGGTAGTGACCGTGCTGGTCAACATGCTGTCACACCTCTGCTTCTCGCTGGGGAATATCAAGGGGAATAGCGTCGCGACCCTCGCCCAGGGCGCCATCTCCGTGCCGCTGATGATCCTGGGTGCCAGACACTGGGGACTGCTGGGAGTCGCCGTG
>JAUIHJ010000628.1 GCA_030432015.1 bacterium | reverse complement strand
GGGCCGATCGATCACTTGATGCCAACAACCGGTCGGATCTTGATGGGCCACCAGTGCGCGGCAATGCTGTTGAAACGCTTCCAACAGCCGTGCTCGCTGCGGGTGAGCAACCGGGAAATCGGACAAGCACAGCGCCAGTCCCAGGGCTGGAAACCCGTTACCCCGCCCCCAAGCGGCTTCGTCCAACGGTGAATGACGGTAAAGGCCGTCGGGGCGCAAGTCGAGGTCTCGCACAGTTTGAAGGTGCCTCGCACACGCCGCGAAGTAGCGGTCGTCCTGCGACAACCGGCCGACACCCGACAAAATCGGCCCGCCCATGAATGCGGCGTCACTCATCTCGCTGTGGAACGGCATGATCGACTTGGTCGCGCCGTCGGCATCGAACGCCATGTCCGCGGCGACCCGGGCAAGTTCCAGGTACCGGGCATGTTCGGCGCCTTCGCTCCGGCCGGCGAGTTCCGTAAAGATCAGATGGCCGGACAACCCGCTTCCATTGGTCGGCACCGCCGACTTACTGCCGTCGACGTACGGCTTCACAATGCGCTTGACCGCTTGCAATCGCTGGTCGCGTTCTGCACCACGCAGCCGCAATTGCCCAATCAATGCGACGGCCGGAATGTAGACGACTTGTTGCAAGTCGTGGCCATAGTGCTTTGCCAACTGCTCTGCCACCTCGGCTGGTGTGCGATCGAGACGCTGCAGCAGGGCGAGCCTGGCGGCAGACGGGCGGCGTTGGGGGGCGCGGTCGAGCTGTGCCAACAGCAACTTCATCTGGGCGGTCACATCGGCGGCAGGCGTCTGCAATCGTATCGCGGGGATCGAGCCGGTCAGGCAAACATCGTGTCGGCCGAGTTCCACCACCAGATCTCCGCTGGTATCGACCGTCGATGCCGCATCGAGGTCCAGCACCGACGACGCTTTGGCAGCCTCCGGCACCTGCCATGCCAGCTCGGGGGCGACCCGCAGGTCGATGACCAAATCCGGCGCGTGCATTCCCAGCCACCGCCACAGGTAGGCCGCTTCATCTGGGTACCGCTGGTCGTGGTAGGCCGTTCCCGCCGGCGGATAGTTGAAGCTTATATCGCGTCCTGGCTGGTCGCCGCCGGACATCGGCAACGCGGCCGGATTGGCGCACGGAATGGCGGAGACCGTGAACCGTTGCCTGAAGGCGTGGCTCGCGCCGAGGTCATGAAACCAGCGCAGGGTCTCGATCACCGCATCGACACTGTGCCGATCACCATCGAGACCGCCGATCAAGACCAGCCGCATCTTGTCGGTCTTGAGGTCAAGATCTTCTTCCTGGAGAAACAGGTCGATCCGTGTTCCCGCCCGCGTCACACCGATGGCCGAACGGACGACGTTGGGGAACGCGACCGCCGGTGCGATGGCACTGGGGGCGGGTTTACGCGCCGCGTCGTCGCCGAGCCCGCTTGTCGCAAGCAACAGTAGTGCATAGCCGGTAAGCATCGTGAGGGAAACAACCGTCGGCCGGTTCCCTCGCCCATGTGCCGGCAAGGGGCAGGTTGAGGTCCAGGCAGCGCCCGTTAATTCCCTCGCGCCGCCAAGCGGGCACCGCTGACGACAGGACATGTACGTGAGCAACATCGCAATCACCGCTCAGAAAATGATAACCGAGAAGAAAGCAGGGACGGCGTGACACGCCAACGGCGCATGTGGCGCCACAGCCAGCCCCGGACACGTCACCAGTGTAGGGCAATTCGCAGGCCACAAGCAATCGTCGCGCATTCGCTGCGCGCACGCGCGAGGGCCGCGTCAAATTCAACATGAGGGCGAAACTGGCAACGTGTAACCCACCGCGATGTTCCTGGACGCGGCCCGTGGTTGACCGCCACAGACGTGTCATGCAGCCGCCTCGGGGCCTTCGCGAACGCATTGGTTACGTCGGATCGCACCGCATCCACACACGGCGGAGGCGACTAAATGACCGAGTGCACTTCGGCGACAATCCGGGACCGGCTCGTTTTTCGCCGCCCATTCGATTCAGCTGCGGAACAACGGCCGGTCGGCGAAAAAGGTGCCTGTCCCGCTGACGGGGTGCGCACTTCTGAATCGCGCTCGGCTATTTAGCAACGTCCGCGGCACCAGCGACCGCTACTCGATAAAGCTCACGCCGGCGGAGACAGCCAGGTCGCTGAACTTGTCGACCAATTCCGACACGTCCGCGGCGTGCACATGCCGGCCTTTACCGATCGCCGCCACCGCCTGCATGCGTTTCTTTTCCGCATCGTCACTGAACGTGATCGTATGAATGGTCAACCGCGGCATGGCGGCCATGGCATCGCGGGCGGCATCTTCCGGATCACGCTCGCGGTTATGCTGTCCATCGGTCATGACGATCATGACTGGCGTCGCCGATCGACGTCCGCGCGATGGATCCTGCAGGGCAACCATTCCGGCATCGATACCGGCACCGATATTCGTACCGTATTTGAGCGGCATTTCGTAGATCTTCTGGGCGAACTCGGTGAAATCGCGGCTCAAGGGGGACTCGGTTTCTCCCGTCTTGGAGTACGAGACCAGAGCCAACTGCTCCGCTCCTGGCAGTCGGTCCACCAGCAACCGGAATTCATTGACAGCCACTTTCAACGCCTCAATGCGCCGCATCTTCCCGTCACCGTCATCGTCATACGTTGGATCCGTGCCATAGGCGGACTGCAATGACGAGGGCATTCTGCCGCCATCTTCTGTCCTCATCGATGTGGTGCGGTCGACCACCACGACAATATCACGGTCCGCAATCATGGCGACCGCCGATTTGATGGGTTCGAACGGCCCGGTCCCGAACAAGCGGCTCCCGAAGAACAGAGGCACGGCTCCGGATTCTGAGGCCGCTGTACGTTCGCCCCGAACCTGGACGGCATTGACGACGTTGGGATTCTCCGTAAACAGGTATCGACCGCCTGGGTTCTCCGGATTTTCGGCAGCAATTCCAAACACGATATCTTTGTCATTCAGAATGAATTTGTCGCCGGCGACATAGTTTCTTCGCGCCGTGGACTTGGCGGCATCTCGTGCCTCGTTGAGGGATTTCCCCTGCGTGAGCGCCTGCGCACCAGCGCGTGTGGCGGCATCGGTTGCCGAACGCAGTTGGGTTTGAACCAGCTGCATGTAGGCGACGTCAATCGCAAACGCCGCTGCTGCCAGACAGACCACTAAGATGAAGAGGGCCATGATGAGAATCGAGCCTCGGCGGGAACGGCCTCCCGTGTGTCGGCGACGGCACCAAACTGCAGACTTGTTGTGTGCCTGATTCTCTCGAACCGGATGGGAATCGTTCACTACGCACCTCATCGAAGTAAAGTCATGGTCGAATGTATCGTCATATCTTGGAAAAACAGCGGTGTAATCCAGGCGTTGCCAGCCAACGGCACGTCGACGGTGACTTCCACCGCAGCTGTTGCGCTGGTGATGACACTGGGTGTCACCACCACTTTCGCATCCCGGATCCCAACGGCTTGCATGATCGAGGTAACGGTTTGTTCAACATCGTTCGTGGAACCGCCAACGACAATGGCCTGGCGAGCTCCCTCATAGGCAGCCGTGGCGGAAGTCTGGCGAATCATCTCGGCTCGTGAGAACTCCCACATGAAAATCAAGAACATGATCAGGATGGGCAGCGTGATCGCAAATTCGACAACCGCCGATCCACGCCGACGGTTTCGGCGACGACGCCGGGTTCGCATTGCCATTGTTTGAGTTCTGCGCATGTCTTACCAATCATCTGTGAAACGACGCTGTTCAGTGATCGTCTAACTCGGGAGATCGGATGGTTAGAGTTCCTTCACCATAACGCATTCGGCCTTGATATCCCCGGTCTTGACGAAGCTGGTCAGGGCCATTGAATTACTGCTGGACGGCGCTGAAAGTTTGATTCGAATTCGCTCGCCGCGTTCCACGTCCTCGATGTCACTTGGCACCATTTTGAGTTCGCCGCCCGTGATATTGCGCGCGGAAAGAATCTGGTTCATTTTGGCTTCGATGTCCTCGTTGGTTGCCCCCGCCGATATCGCGACGCGGGCACATTCATACGCGGCAGACTCGATCGCCTGCTTCGTGTGAATTTGGCTACAGACTTCCACGGAGCCAAAAATGATCAACGAAATCAGCGGCAAGATGACCGCCAATTCGATGGCCGCATTGCCACGCCGAAGGCGTCCGGCACAGCGTTGTTTTTTTGTTCGTTGCAACATCATGGCTCTGTCATTGACGGAAAAACATGGTTGATTCTCAGGGACGCGGCTGCCGGAGACCGCTGATGCGGGCCCCGCCTGACCGGCCCGGCGGACATCCTGTGCCAGCACAATCGAGCTAGTAAAACACTACGTTATGTTCCCATGTGATGACGTCTTGCGACTGTAGAAAAATGTCACCTTGGGCCCTGGAATTCGCGGAAGCCTGACGGATGCGCCGAATGTGCGGCCTGCGTAAGGCGATTCGGTCAGGGGACGGGCGTCGCCCTCAAGATCCAGTGATCTGATGCAGCGCACCCTGAGTGAGAGTCCGGTTCCCGAGCAGCCCCATTTGGCGCACCGCTTGGTACAACCTCTGCCCAACGGTCGCGCATTGGCAACGTCGCACGGGCGCCTGAGCAGGGCCTAACTGCACACGGCCATCGCTGTTCTTAGACCAGGCGCGACGCGCCCGACTTGAAACAGCTCGCTGCTTCATACCGCTGCCGCGCCAGTCTGCACTCCAGGCTCCTGCCTGTCCCCGCTGCCCGGCTCAAGAGCGCAACCTCATTACGGGCAATTCGCCCCAGTATTTCCGGGCACCATTTCAGAGCCTGCGGTCGGCCGACGGATGTTAATTCTGCGACTCAACGGTCACCCTGCCGCCAACGCTGCCGCCCTTCTTGAGGGACGCAATGAATTCGACAACGTCTACCAGGTCGCGGGCCGTCATGGTCTTCTGCAGGTCGGCGGGCATGATGGAAGTCGAACTCTTGATCAGCTCGTCGATATCATCCATCTGGTAGGTCTTGTCGATTGCCTCCGCGTTCC
>JAUIHJ010000627.1 GCA_030432015.1 bacterium | reverse complement strand
GTCGCGTCATCGTCGCCGGTTCGGCCGACCAGTGCGGTCTCACCGCTGACGATGACGCGACTGTCCCCGTTGCGGTATCCTTGAACGAAGTAATGGAGCTTGCCCGTTCGACGATCGAGGCGGGCCGGCATGGACCGACCATTGGGCACAATCAACATCTCATCGCGGACCAGCAGATGTCCTTGTGGCGAGATGCCCGATTCCTGAAGATAGTTGTGGTCAACACGGACGTTTTCAATGGCGTGGCTGTCGTCGTTTGTCCAGAGCACGCGACCCGACCGAGCATCGACGGCGCGAACAAAGACTCCCAGGGTGGGCCAGATACCTGCACCAAAGTAGACGACGCCGTCTTCGACAACGGGTCCGCCGCGGACCGGCCAATAGGAGACAAGACGCGCGTTGCCCAGATGGCGGTATGGAGCGCGCTGTTCCGGCGCCCCGGAGACCTTCCACAACAGCTCGCCGCGAGACGCATCGACGCAGTACAGCCATCCATCGTCGGAACCGAAGCAGACGCGCCCATCGAAGGCAACCGGCGCCAACCGCACTGGGCCGTTGGTGTAGAATCGCCATTTTTCTGCGCCGGTTTCACAGTCGATGGCCATCAAGCTGCCATCGATCATTGAGCCGACGAACATGGTCGAACCGAGCACCACAGGTTCGTAGGACGCATCGAAGTGCAGCCTCGCTTCATTGGGCCAGGCAGGGATCGGCGGCGGGAGCTGTCGCGTCCATTGCAGGTGCAGCTCCGCTGCAAGTGCGACAGAGGTCGCACCGCTTCGGTGCACATCGTTGCGCCACATGGGCCAGTCTGCGGCGTTGGTATGGCAGGCCCATACGGCAGCGATCGAGAAGGTTATGAGCGCCGGAAATCGCAATTGGACCATCGGGTCGGTCTCCGTTGATTCGTAACTGTCGGCAGCCAGGAGGTTGGTTGCTGATTGAGCGAGACAATTCCTGGCAATGTTGCACGTTGGTCGGCGAGAAATGTACCAGATGGCTCATCTTACACGGAATGCCATTGCCCCTGCGTGCGGCTCGGCTGTTCCCTCCGCGGCCACACTCGCGATGTCCACACTCGAGATGGGCCAGGGACCGCTTCAGGATAACCGCTTCTGCGAGGCGATTCAGTGCCCGCCGCGGCATTCGGCGGTTTTTGTCAGTTTCAATTGGCCAGCCAGCATTTGATGGGCGCGGAGGTCAAAACCGGGTAGCCTTGGTGCATTCACCACCCCGAAGGCGCGATGTTCGTCGTGTCGGATAGGGCCTCAACAGGAAGCAGGGTGACGCACGTGAGCCACGCAATTCGGCGTTGCCAACAACCGTCCGTCACGACGCACGCAATGATCCTCGCGCATTTGGCTGCCTCGCTAACTCCGGCCTGAGAAGGTTGACGTTTGAACTATCGCACGAGACTTCAGTTAACCTCAGTGCTTGTGGTTGCCGCCGTTGCGCTGCTGGTTGGCACGGCAGCAATTGGTGCGTTCTATCGATTGGTGCGCGACACGCCGGCGACCGTTCTGTCCCGCCCCGAGCCAGTCTCAGGGCGCGACAGCGGGGCCGCACGAGAGGTAGATCCTGCTTCGCAGCATCGTGATTCGGCGCAGGCGGCGTCACGGCGATTCATGGTCGCGGCGATGATCACCGGCGTGGCAGCGATCCTGATTGCACTGATCGGCGCCGTTGGGCTGGTATGTCTCACCAATCCAACGCTGGACCAGTTGGTGCAGGCGGACGGCTCTCGTCAGGCCGAGCTGGAGGCGTCCTTGGAAGCGCTACGCAGCAGCGAAGCGGACGCGAGAATTTCGCGAGATTTCGCTGAGACGGTCATTAATAGCTTGCCGGGCATTTTCTACGTCTTCGACGTTGATGGCCGGTTCTTGCGTTGGAATAGGAACGTGGAAGTGATCACCGGCTATGACGCGGACGAACTGGCCGAGATGACACCGGCGGATTTTTTTCGCGAAGAAGATCAGCCGATGATTGCCGAGCGGATGCGGGAAGTATTTCAACGGGGGATCGCGACGACGCGTGCCAACTATGTGTTCAAGGACGGTCGCAGTGCCCCGTTCTTTTTCACGGGGCTGCGGTTCGAGTCGAAGGGACGCCAGTTGCTGATCGGGTTCGGCATCGATGTCAGCGAGCAAGTCCGTGCCGAGACCAAGCTGCGGCAGCATGCGAAACGCCTGGAGATGATTGGCGAGATCATGGAGGCGGCGCTCGAAGCAAGTTCCACGCACCAGATTGCCGAAGCCGTGCTCAACCGCATCGAAGGCCTGGTGCCGTGCGAGCGATCCAGCGTCGTATTGTTTGACAAGCAATTGAAGACCGCCACGTTATTGGCGGCGCACGGCCATCCGAATACCTCGCTGAAGATCGGATCCGATCTTCCGATTGAGATGTTCGGGAGAATCAACCTGCTGCGGCAAGGGAAGGCCAACCAGATCAATGATCTGGGGGCCGTTGACACGCCCACGGTGCCGCAACAAATCCTCTTTAAAGAGGGGGTGCGGGCGTACGTTAGCGTCCCCTTGCGCGTCGAGGGTGAACTGGTCGGAACTCTCAATGTGGCGCGGGGCGCCCCGCATATGATTTCTGCTGAACATTTGACCGTCGCTTGCGAAGTTGCCAGGCCGCTCGCCTTAGGCATTCGCCAGGCGCAATTGCACGCGGAAGTTCTGGCTCACACCGTCACACTGGAATCGCGCGTCGCGGAGCGGACTCGCCAGCTCGAAGTGGCCAAGGAGCAGGCCGAAGCCGCCGACCGCGTCAAGTCAGCGTTCTTGGCGACGATGTCTCACGAACTCCGCACGCCTTTGAATTCGATCATCGGTTTTACCGGGATCATCTGTAAAGGGTTGACCGGTCCGATCAACGACGAGCAGGCCAAGCAACTCGGCATGGTACAAGGTAGCGCTCGGCACTTGCTAAGCCTGATCAACGATGTGCTCGACATTTCCAAGATCGAGGCGGGCCAGCTTGAAGTCAGGATGGCGCCATGCGACTACCGTGCCGCGATCGAAAAAGCAGTCAACACGGTCATGCCGGCAGCCGAACAGAAGCACCTCCGCATTCGTACACAGGTCGCTGCCGAAGTTGGCGAAGTGGTGGCGGACGTGCGCCGCGTCGAACAAGTCCTCCTCAATCTGATCAACAACGCGGTAAAGTTTACCGATGTCGGCGAGGTGCTCGTAGACTGCGAAATACGTGACGCCAAGGTCGTGACGCGCATCGTTGATACCGGATGCGGAATCAAGCGTGAGGATCTGAGTAGGCTATTCATTCCCTTCCAGCAGCTGGATACGGGGACGGCCCGGCAACACGAAGGCACAGGATTGGGGCTGGCGATCTGCCACCGGCTGGTTAATCTGATGGGTGGGACCATCTCGGTCGATAGCACGCCGGGCCAAGGCAGCCGTTTTTCCTTCACGCTGCCGCTCCACGTTGCCACTGACAGTCCTGCACAACCAGCGAAACGGTAGATAGGCGGTAACCGCTCGCAGGTCAGGAGTTGGCCGGCGGGTCGACGACAAGGCACCTTCGATCAATCAGGAAATTTTGCCAGCAAGCGAGCCGGTTGCCCTGGCATCATCGAATAGCATCATGTCCACCATGTGAACGATGGCGATCAATGAAGCAAAAAATATTGATCATTGAAGATAACGAACAGAACCTGTACTTGGCGACGTTTCTGCTGGAGAAAGGAGGCTACGAGATCGTTGCCGCCCGGACCGGCTTGGAGGGGCTCGACCTGGCAGCGAACGTTCGGCCCGCGCAGATTCTGCTCGACATCCAGTTGCCTGGCATGGACGGCTTCGAAGTCCTGAATCGCCTGCGAAAGAATAACGCTCTCGACGACGTCCCGATCACGGCCGTGACGTCGCATGCGATGGTCGGAGATCGAGAACGATGCCTGGCTGCCGGCTGTAACGGCTATATCGAGAAACCGATCGACCCGGATACGTTTCTGAGGGATGTGGAACGCCACATGGCGGATTCGACGTCGGAACCGGATAACCCATCATCGGATCATGGATCATGACAAAAATTCTGGTTGTCGATGATAGCGAGCATAACCTCTATCTGCTGGAGACACTTCTGGGCGGTAGTGGGTATCAAGTTGTCACAGCCTT
The DNA here is from genome assembly GCA_030432015.1 of bacterium. Classification (GTDB taxonomy): domain Bacteria; phylum Planctomycetota; class Planctomycetia; order Pirellulales; family Pirellulaceae; genus ARS98. The sequence goes on along the minus strand of JAUIHJ010000627.1, from coordinate 889 downwards.
TGACGGGGAGCAGGCGCTCGCGGCAGCCCAGGATGAAGTTCCGGCAGCCATCATCAGCGACATTTTGATGCCCGTGATGGACGGATTCACTCTCTGTCGCCATTGGAAGTCGGACGAACGGTTGAGGAAAGTTCCCTTCGTCTTCTACACCGCGACTTATACCGATTCGCATGACGAAGATTTTGCGTTGGGGCTGGGGGCCGAACGCTTTGTCCGGAAACCGGCGGAACCGGACGCGTTCCTGGCCATGCTGCGCGAAGTCCTCGAACAAGGGGTCACCGAAAATCTTGTCTCCTCTTCAGCGGAATCGGTCGACGAAGAAGTCCACTTGCGCGAGTACAATCAGGTCCTCTTGCGCAAGCTGGAGCGCAAGATGGAGGAGTTGGAAGAGGCCAATCAACTGTTGGAGCAGCGGGTCAACGCCCGCACCGCCGAACTTGAAGAAAGAAACCAAACGCTGGAGGCCTTTGCCTATTCCATGGCGCACGATCTTGGCGCGCCCTTGCGCGGTATCCGAGGCTTTGCTGGCATTCTCCGCAGCGATGAAGGGGAGGCGCTGAGCGACATCGGGAGACAGAACCTTGATGTCATTATTGCGTCGAGCGATCGGCTGGATCAGATGATGCGCGACCTGCTCCGGTATGCCACCATGGGGAGCAGTGGACTCGGGATGGGCCCCGTTCCGTTGACCAATGTGATGCAGCGAATTCGCAGCGATATCGCCGACCGGCAGCAAGCGACGAATGCGACGCTGATCGTTCCTGACGCGTTGCCGACGGTGTACGGTGAGCGTACCTTGCTGAACCAGGTGTTTGCCAATCTGATTAGCAACGCCCTCACTTACTGTGCGCCCGGTCAATCGCCGCACGTGGAGGTGTCGTGCCAAACG
>JAUIHJ010000626.1 GCA_030432015.1 bacterium | reverse complement strand
GCAGGAAAAGGAACGCTTGGCGTGCGACGTCGTTGTCGTCAGTGACACGTCGCAATTTGGACCTGGGCAGCCGGCCATCACCTATGGGCTGCGAGGGATCGCCTATTATGAACTCACGCTAACGGGCCCCAAGCAAGACCTCCATTCGGGCACGTTCGGGGGTGCCGTCACCAATCCGCTCAATGCGCTCACCCGGATGTTAGCGACGCTGATCGATGACGACGGTCGGATTCAGGTGCCGGAATTCTACGACGATGTCGTACCGCTGACCGACAGCGAGCGCCAGCAGCTTGCGGCCCTGCCGTTCGACGAAAATCGATTCATGACGCACCTCGGCGTGAAAGCCCTCGCTGGCGAAAAGAGCTATAGCACCCTGGAACGCCGTTGGGCTCGCCCCACCTTTGACGTCAACGGTATCCGAGGCGGCTACCAGGGCGAGGGCGCCAAGACGGTCTTGCCCGCCCGGGCCAGTGCGAAATTCAGCTTTCGGCTCGTACCAGATCAAAATCCCGAAAAACTCACGGTCGCGCTCCGCGAGATGCTGGAGGCGGCCTGCCCACCAGGACTCTCGATGACCCTCACGGATCATCATGGCGCTCCCGGGTTCCTGATTCCACTCGACAGTCCCTACATTGGAGCCGCCGCCAAGGCCATCGAACGAGGATTTGGGCATGCGCCCGTGTTCATCCGCGAGGGTGGGTCGATTCCGATCGTGACCGAGTTCGCCGCGCAGCTCAAGGCGGATGTCCTGCTGCTCGGCTGGGGATTGAACGACGACAATACCCACAGCCCCAACGAGAAATTCAACCTGGTCGATTTTCACCGCGGTATCAAAGCCAGCACGCATTTGTGGCGCGAATTGAGCCGCATCGAAGTGCCCTGACTGCATCCCATTGACCACGTCTGTCCAACTGCCGAAATCTGCCCGCCCTCCCCTGCACGGATGTCACCATGCTTGACCGTAAATTCATCTTGGAAAACGTCGCCGCAGTCAAACAGAACTGCCACAATCGCGGCGTGAACGCCAACGTTGACCAGCTTGTCGAACTCGAAACGCAACGCTTGGCCAAGCTGCAGGAGGTTGAACAGCTCAACCGCCGCGCCAACGATGTCTCCAAGACGATTGGCAAAGCCAAGGATGATGCCGAGCGGGAAGCGAGAAAAGAAGAAGGCCGTCAATTGCGAGCCCAAAAGGAGGCTTGCCAGGCCGAACACGATGCGTTGGAGATCTCGATCAGCGATTTGCAGGCCGCGATTCCCAACATGTCACATCCCGATGTTCCGGTTGGCAGCGACGACAAGGCCAATCTGGAGGTCCGTCGCGGGACGACCGAGGTTCCAACCTTCGACTTCACGCCGCTGGATCATGTCGACCTCGGCACTCAGCTCGACCTGATCGACCTCGAAGGGGGTGCACGCACGTCTGGACACGGCTTCTACTTTCTCCGCAATGAAGCCGTCCTGCTGGAACTTGCCCTGCAGCAGTACATCGTGACCAAACTGATCGGCAAAGGGTTTACGCCGACCATCACGCCGGACCTGGCCCAGGACAGCATCCTGGAAGGGATTGGTTTCAATCCGCGGGGCCCCGAAACCCAGGTCTACAGCATCGAGGGCTCGAACCTCAGCCTGGTAGGAACCGCCGAAATCACCCTCGGCGGACTGTATGCTGGCGTGACGGTTGATGCCGAGCAACTTCCGATCAAGATCTGCGGGATCAGCCACTGCTTTCGTACTGAAGCGGGCGCGCATGGTCGTGCGACACGGGGCATTTACCGGGTGCATCAATTCACCAAGGTGGAAATGTTCGCTTTCACGCTGCCCGAACAGAGCGATCAGATTCATCAAGAGATCTGCGAGATCGAATGCGAAATTTTCAACGAGCTGGGTGTGCCGTTCCGAGTGGTCGACACCGCAACCGGCGACCTGGGAGGCCCCGCCTACCGAAAGTACGATCTCGAAGCCTGGATGCCGGGTCGGGGCGAGGGTGGCAGCTGGGGCGAGATCACCAGCACCTCGAATTGCACGGACTACCAGTCGCGGCGGCTCAAGACGAAGTACAAGCGGAAGGGTGAAAAGGGGACACAATTCGTCCACACTCTGAATGGAACGGCGGTCGCCGCCGGCCGCGCCATGATCGCCATCCTCGAGAATAACCAGCAGGCGGACGGCTCCGTCCTGGTGCCCGAAGTTCTGCAAAAATGGGTTGGGAAAGATCGCATCGGGCCGAAGTAGCTGGCGAATATGGTCGCCAGTGCACTACGTGGGTGTGCAAAACAGATCGGGAGCGACCGAGACGCCAAACCCCGCTTCGCACGACGCCTGAATGACGCCATTCCGGATCGCCGGCGCGCCCGTCAGGCAGGTAAACCAGCGGCGAGGGGACTCCGCAAGCGGTTGGGGATCAAGTGCTGCGATCGCCGGCAACGCGTACGGCTCGCATCCCCGATGGGGACAGACACGCACTCCCGCTTCGCGGGCCAGGTTATAGATTTCGATCAGCGTCGTCAGGCCGCCACACCAGCTCACGTCCGGCTGCAAGACCGCATGCAGACGCGCGTCGATCAGCCGCTGGAATCCGGCCGCCAGATATTCATGTTCGCCACCTGCGATCGGCACCGGGCTCTCCTTGACCAGCCTTGCATATCCCGCCAGGTCATCCGGTGGCAACGGTTCTTCCAACCATGTGATCTGATACGGCGCGATCCTATCGGCGACCCGCAGTGTGGTCTCAAGGTCCCAGCGGGCGAACGCGTCCAGCATGATTTCTGCGTCGTCGCCCAACCGACGTCGAGTCTCGGCCACCAGGGCGCCAATGTCAGCTGGATCCGGCCGGTCCCCAAAACGCTCGACGTGCAGCTTGATGGCGCGATGTCCGGCATCCATGGCTGCCTGCGCCGCCTCGTCGTCAAAGACCGTCATGTAGGTCGGCAGCGGACGGTGGACGTCGAATTCGTCGGACAACAGTTCGGCAACGCTCTGCTGACGTGCCTTGCCGCGGAGATCCCATAACGCCAAGTCGACGCCGCTGATCGCCATCACCACGAGCCCCGTGCGCCCATAAAACACCGTCTCCTGGCACATGGCCCGGTGGAGAGACTCGACGTCTTCCGCATCGCATCCGAGCAATCGATCGCGGAGAACCGTCTCGATGACGTGAACCCCGGCCGCGCCGCCGCCACCAACGCCATATCCGCACAGGCCCGTGCTGGTTCGAATTTCGACGACGATCTGGCCAAGTTGCGTCCGCCAATCGGCCGGCGACCCGGGCGTGGGCGGCTGTTTGGCGCGCAGGCTGGTGATCACCATGGCTGCCTCCTGGTTTCAGGAAAGGGTTAGCGCGAGGCATCGCCGAGGCCGACAATCTCAAGCAACTTCAAGGCATTGGTTGTCGTCGCCACGCCCTGGCGCAGTTTGTAGTCAAACGTCATCGGCCGCTCGGCGTCCTGGTCGTGGAGCGTCTCGCGAAAATGGACCGGCAGAAACTGTCCAATCAACTCCTCGCTCGTGGCAAGGTCGAGGTCGTGGGTGGAGATCGCGCCGATGGCGCCGTGTTTGACCAGGTGCGTCAACACCCGGGCCACGGCAATGCGTCGTTCCTGCGAGTTCGTCCCCTGCAAGATTTCGTCCAGCAGGTAGACCAACGACCGGTCGGGCCGGCCACCGAACGCGACCGCCTGATCGACGATCTCCTTGAGCCGCATCAGCTCGGCCATGTAAAACGAGACGCCATCTTCCAGCGAATCGCGCACGCGAATACTGGTCGCCAACTGGACCGGCGGCAACCGCATCCGGGACGCGCAGACCGGCCCACCCGCCTGCGCCAGCACAATATTTACACCGATCGATCGCAACAGCGTGCTCTTGCCCGACATGTTGGAACCGGTGATCAATAAGAACGAACCCTCCGCGCCGACTTGTACGTCATTGGTGATGCGGTCGGCGTCGGGAAGCAAGGGGTGTCCAATCCCTTGCGCATCGATCGACGTGAGCGCCGCGTCAACGTCGGGCATGGTCCAATCGGGATGATCGTACGCCAGTGTGGCCAGCGACACCAGCGATTCAAATTCCCCCAGGGCGTCGAACCACCCTTTGGCGTACCGGCCGCATGCTTGCTGCCACTTTTCCAGGAGGTTGAGCACATGGAAGTCGTAGAGAAAACCGATCTGCAACGGCAGGTAAACAAAGACGAAGAGCAACGCCGAGTGACTGATGGTGGCCAGTTGCATTACGAACTGCAGTTCGCGCATACGCAAAATCACACCGCCGCCACGTTCGGCCGCTTCCGATTTGATTTCGGACAACTTACCGGCGGAATCCGACATCGAGTAAATCAGGCGGAACATCTTCAGGTAACCCTGCACTTCGCCTTTGCGCGAGTTGACGCGAGCGAAGATGTCGTGGACGTTGCCGGAAAACATGACGCTGATCGCAATATTCGTCACCACCACCGCCAGGATGATGATAAATCCAATGTCGGGGGAGAGCAGATTGGTAACGCTGAGCAGTGCGGCCAGGACGCCGACAATGGGTGTGCATCGGCAGAGCCAAATTAACCAGGGGCGTTCGTGCAACCAACTCGATCCACCGGCCCAATCGACGAACCGCTCGGTCGCATCGCCGGCCAACAGCTTGCCTTCGACAATGAGCGCCTCGCGGAGGGATTCGTGGCCAGCCAATTCGGTTACCGCCTGCTGGCGGGCTTTGATTTCCTCACAACTTGCTGGCACGACAAACCAATCGCGCAGCATCTTCTTGCCGACCGGGGTCGTCGCACAACTGACGAGCTGATACAGGGATGCCCGTCCAAACAGGTCCAGATCGGTGGCGGTCGCAATGTGCTGCTCCGGCGACTGCGTCGCGGGGACCGGTAAGCGATCCCAGGCTCGGGCGAGCCGAGCCAGCCCATGTTCGTTGATCCTTCGCATCTGACGCGCACGTTGCAGACGTCGATCCAGGGCGTCGTGATAGGTGACCAGCGCCACAAACCCGATCGCCCCGATCACGCCCGGCCAGTACCAGGG
>JAUIHJ010000625.1 GCA_030432015.1 bacterium | reverse complement strand
CCGCGACGGCGACTGGGGCGAGCAACAGCACCAGCGCCACCGTCAGCCAGGGCGCACACATACCATCGGTGCGCGACCTGCCGGGCGCACGCAAACAACTGCGTCGATGAGCATCGCGACGAGTGTTCAGAATGGTGGCATCCTTGCCCAAGGTCCGCCCTGCCGGACTGGGAGCACCCCATCCCAGCACAACGAACGTCAACAAGTCGAAGAGACAAAACCGCTTAAGAAAAGTCCCGCCGAAACAGACGGGCGGGGATTATAGGAGCCTGTTCGAATTGTGGCAAGGCAAATCCACAGCACGAATCAATGCGATAAATCCTTTGCGTGCTTGGTGTTGCGCTTCTGGAGTTGGTCGCTAATCGCCGCCATTCCACGCGCAGCGAGCAAGCAGACCAGGGGGATCAACGGTGCTCGCATCCGCATATCGCTCCAATACAGGGCGTGAACGGCCGTAATAACAAAGCACAACTGCAAGCCAAACAACCAAGGAGGGTGGAACAGTTCACGGCCAAGCCGCGCCATCCCCAGCACCGCAAGTCCATACACCAGCACATACCAGACACCGACGGCAAAACGTAGCGTCTGCCGCAGCCTGGACTCGGATGGGCCAAGACGATGCGGCAGGCAACGCCAGAGGCGGGTGATGCGCAATCCACTCGCATAGGCCGCCATGCCGGGCTGTTCGCGCATGTAACGCCCAGCCAACGCGTAGGCCAGAGCGTCGTCGGCAAGCTCAGAGCCATCCCCCACCGCCTGATGTTCGGCGCGCCTGGCAAGTTCGGGCAAGTCGTCCCACTGCTCGTCTTCAGCGCCGGCCGTCAAAGATCGTCCACGCCACGCACGACTGAGCTGTTCACCGTCCCACGTCTCAGCCGACCCGGATTGCAAGAAGCCGTAAAACAAAGGGTTGTTTCCCAACAGTACGGTGTAGCCGCCGTGGGTGGTGGTCAGCTTTGCCGTGCCAAAGACTTTCTGATTTCTGATCACCCAGGGCGCGATCACCAGCAGCGCGGCGGCGACCAGAGCCCCAACCTGAAGTGACCTCGCCACAAGCGGCTGGCCGGGAAACCGGGCATTCGCGGCATTCCCAGCCCGCGCGATTTGCCTAGGCCTCGCACCGTCATCCTGCCCAGCCGCTCCATACCCGGTCGCGCCATCGGCACGGGTTGGGGCCACACCGGTTTGCCACCGCAGCGTCATTCCGGCCGGGACCAGTCGAGCCAGCGCGATCAGACACAGCCAGGGTAAGAAGGTCGGTCGGCAAAGGACACACAGTCCGAGCACAACGCCGGCAACAAGGTGCCGCCGTACGGATGCTGCTTCCGAAGGTCCGGGCGTCGCTGGCGGGGTCAGGCAAAAGAGCGCCAATGTGGTCAGGAACGTGGCCAGCGTTTCGGTCATGACCAGAGTCGACTGTTGAAGCAAGATGGGGTCGATGGCGACCAACAACGCAGCAGCGATCGACCAGCGTCCCAATCCAGCTCGCCAGCCCAGACAGGTCACCAGTGTGGCGGTGCCAACTCCAAGTAGCCAGTGAAAGATCGCAATTGACCAAAGATTGTTGGGACCGCCAATTCCAATCAGCAGCAAGGGGTAGAGCGGCGGCCGGAAGGCGGTTGGACGCACCTTGTCGCCCGCGGTGCCGTCGCCATCTTTGACCGCATCGGTTTTCCAACCGTAGACACCGGTTGTCCGCACGTTGTCGGCCAATGTTCGGTACGCGTCCGGGTCGCGTCGCAGACTGGCGTGGCTCGCCATAAGAAAACCACCCCGGACCAGGCTCGTCAGTGCGAGCACCCAGAACAAAGATCTGGTACTGGCCTTGTGCCAAAGGCGAGTTTCGTCATCCTGGTAGTGATTCGGCATCTCTGCAGCCGTCCGAGTCCTCTCCGGTGGATCGCGATCTTGAACGCGAAAGTGCGATGTCCGAACGCCTGACACAACTTCTCATTTCTTGGCGTTGGCCGCTACTAGGCATCGCGGTGATTGCCGCCGTGGCCGCCTACAAACCGTCACAAAATGTCACCTTCGACCGCTCCGTCGAAAACCTGTTCGCCCATGACGACCCACTGCTGACCCCGTATCGCCATCTGAAACGGACCTTCGGCGGCAATGAAGTCGTGATGGCAGTGTATGTCGACCCCGACCTCATGGCGAATGACATGTCCGGCATTCGTCGCCTCGCACAACTGGCCAAACAGTGCGAAGCCGTTGCCGGAGTCCGGGCCGTGCTGAGCCTGGACCGGCCAATTGGCGAAAATATTGTCAATCAAGAGAACGCACTCGCGACGCGGACACGTTCCATCTTCGAGAATTACACGCACGGGGCCGACGGTCAAACTGTGGCCATCGTAGCGATGCTAGAGCCAGAAAACCAAGCCGGCATCCCGCGGCAGCAGACGATTGACGACTTGCGGCGGATTGTCGAAGAACTGCCGGACGGATTGAGCGACGGCTTCGTGACGGGCGAACCGGCAATGGTCTCCGACGGTTTTCGCTACATTGAAGACGATGGTCGACGCCTCGGACGCTGGTCCACCCTGCTGCTGGGCGCGGTGATTCTATTGCTCTTCCGTAGCGTGCGGTGGGTGTTGATTCCACTGGCCGTCGTTCAGTTGACGTTGCTCCTGACCAAGGCCACCCTGGTCTGGACAGGATCACAGCTGAGCATGGTCAGTTCAATGCTCACGGCCATCGTCACGGTGATTGGCGTCGCGACGGTCATCCACATCATCGTCCGGTTTCGTGAGGCACGTGGTTCCGGACTGGCGCAGCGTGACGCGCTGATGCAGGCGGGAACCTTGCTGGCATGGCCGATCTTCTGGGCGATTGCCACCGATGCCGTCGGATTTGCGTCCCTGTTAGCCGCGACCGTCGGCCCGGTGCGAGATTTCGGCTTGATGATGATCGTCGGCTCCGGCTTTGTGCTGGTCAGCGTCGTCCTGACCGTACCGGCGCTGGCCGTGCTGGGCCGCGTGCAAACGAACCCTCGCCGCGGCTGGAGCGAACAGCTGATTCGCTCGTCGCTTCGTCGGCTGGTCACCACCATTCAGCGACGACGCTCACTGATTTTCGGAGCCCTGGTCATGATCACGGGCTGGGCCATCGTCGGTGTTCTCCGCATCGAAGTCGAAACCGATTTTACCAAGAACTTTCGCCGCGGCAGCCCGATCGTTCGCTCGTACGAATTTGTCGAACAAAAACTCGACGGCGCCGGCGTTTGGGACGTGGTTTTGCCGGCGCCCCAACGATTAAGCGCGGGATACCTCAATGGCGTTGAGAGGATCGAACGACGGCTGCGCGAAGAAGTCGTGCTGGAAAACGGCGGCGGCCAGCAGGTTGCGGGACTGACAAAAGTGATCAGCCTGAGCGATCTCGCGGGTGCGTCGGGCTTGAACCAGACCATGTCGCTCAACGTGATGAAGTTACGAATGCCGGAGTTTTATGCGGCGTTGTACGGCGTCGATCCCGAGTCAGGGCACTCGTATTTTCGCATCATGTTGCGAGCCCGTGAGCGGCAATCCGCGGAGGCCAAGCAGCAGCTGATCGAGCAAGTAACACGGATCGTACGTGAAGAGTTGCCGGCAACCGAGACGCGACCGGCCGTCGAGGTGACCGGGTTCTTTGTCTTGCTAACCAATCTGATCAAGAGCATGATCCGCGACCAATGGTACACATTTGCCCTGGCCTGCCTTGGGATCTGGCTGATGACCACCATGGCCGTTCGCAACCCGCTGTACGCGCTGGTGGCGCTGATCCCGAACGCCATTCCCATCGTGCTGGTGCTCGGCACCATGGGCTGGCTGGGGGTGCCCATGAATATGGGCGCCGCGATGATCGCCGCCGTGTCGATGGGGCTGTCCATCGATAGTTCGATTCATTACATCACGTCGTATGGTCGAGCGCTTAACGAGGGCCTTACGGTCACGGAGGCCCTACAAAGTGTGCAACAGACAGTCGGTCTGGCCGTTGTGTTTTCAACGGTCGCGCTGATCATCGGCTTCTCAATCATGGCCACCAGCCAGTTCGTTCCGACGATTTACTTCGGGGTGCTGGTCAGCTTTTCGATGCTAGGCGGACTGCTGGGCAACCTGGTCTTACTGCCACTGTTGTTGGAAGCAACGACCTTCAGGCGACGCTGAAAGCGCACGGCAACGCGACGGTTGGCCGGGGTTGCTCGGCCGAGGTCATTTCCATGCTTAGGGAAACGGCGAGTACGCCGCGGCACAGGAAGGTCTTGGGAACACTTCACTCCGCGGATACCGGCCATTCACAAACGATGCCACAAACGCTGCGATCCTCAGGGCCGCCGCGACTCCCCTGCGCGGCCTGTGGTTTTCGCGACCCCGAACCGCATCGATCAACACGATGTGCATCCAAAAAGACTTCCGACAACTTCGCGGTAAGCATCGCAGTGCACCCTATCGGGCGGTCACATTGACGTCGCCTGCGGAATGTGGCGGTGCAGCAGGTATCGGGAATCGGTCGAAGCTTCCGTGTAGCATGAGAGGCTTTGGCGGCCAGCCAAGTGGCTTTCCGGTTTCCGCGTCCTCGCAGTGTGCGAGTTCGATGTCGAAGCTGCCGGATCGTTCACTGGAATCTCCCCACGTGACTGTATTCATCGCACCGACGACCGGGTCGCCGGGTCGGCAGCGTACCCTCCGGAGACGGTCTTCGAACACGAGATTGAAGACGACTTGCGTCCGAGAGGTGACGCGCCCGTCGCCGTCAAACGCGAGTAGTAGATCCCAGTCGTCAGCACTTAGTTCGATTCGCCCGGGGGCGACGCTGCGGATCGTAGCGCCATGGCTCGTCGAGCTAAATCCCAGGCGGGCGTCGAGTCCAAAGTATTGTGGCGGCATAAGGCCCCCAAGGGGCAGGCCGAGGCGTGGCCGGATGACCTGCACCACGAACGCCGGTCCCGACGAAGACGCCGGGACGATGGTCGCGACCGGACCGTCCGGCCGATAGGAAACCAGACGCAGACAGACGACGAAGCCAAAGCCGACCAGTAGCATCATCG